>CAYLLO010000012.1:0-31040 GCA_964384805.1 uncultured Staphylococcaceae bacterium
GTGTACGTTTATAAACTATATTATTGGAGGTTTAATATGAAATTTTGTAGTAAATGTGGTAAGGAATTAGTAGATGAGGCTGTAGTATGCGTAGGATGTGGTTGTCCAGTCGATTCTAAACAACAAACAAGTCAACAATATCCACAATCTAATCAACAATTCACACAATATGTGAATTATCCTGTAAAGAAAGAGAAAAAATATGGTGGTTTAGCAACTGCTGCTAAAGTTTTTGCGATTATCTCAACTGTTATTTCTGGGTTTTCACTATTACCTTTAGCATGGTGTCTTCCTATAACAATATCTTTCTGTAACAAGGTTAATAATGGCGAAAAAGTAGGCTTAGGATTAAAAATATGTATGCTTATATTTGTAAGTAGACTAGCTGGTATATTTGCATTAGTTATGGGTAAACCTAAAGAAAAAGAAGATTGCTAATATTTAAGAATAGTAGACTTATATAATGGAAAATATCCATTTTATAGGTCTACTATTTTTTTAGTACCCTTAATGATTAATGATTATCATTTCTTTGATTAACTATCTTATCTATATAATCAAATGCTTTTTTAATTCCATTATTTAAGATGTCATCAGTAATATAGGTTGCATGTTTTAAGGCTTGTTCACTACTATTTTTCATAGCTATTGAATACTTAACAATCGCGAACATTTCTAAATCATTATCGCCATTACCTATTGCGAAAGTATTTTCTGGTTGGTATTCTAAATGTTCTAAAATTGTTTTAATTCCATTAGCTTTTGAATGATTTTTTATTAAGACATCTCCCCCATATTGTCCCCAAGGAACCACATCGACATTAGGAGTTTTATCGGCCATTCTTAAAATATTTTCACGTTCTCCTAAAATCCAAGCCATACCATATGGTAATTCCATATTATAATTAAACCCTTGCATATCTTTAATAGTTCCTTCATCACTACCATCTAGAACTCGTTCGGTAATTTCATTAGTCTTAGTAATATAACAATCATCTGGGGTTGTAAGAGCTAAAATAATATTTTCTTTTTGACAACTTTCAATCAGTTTTTCTACATCTTCTTTTTTAAAAGAATCAGCTCTTAAAATATGTTCATCGTAAACAACATATCCTCCATTCATTAAAACCATTCCTTTAAATAAAGGTAAATATGGTTTCAATGGCCCTAAAATAAACTTAGTTCTTCCTGTTGATAAATACAAATCATATTTGTATTGGTATTTTTTTAAAGTTTTAATTGTTGATTCCGGAATACTTCGCGTATAATTATCATAAAGTGTTCCATCAAAGTCAATGAATACCGCAATTCTATTATTCATCTTATCTTACTCCTTTCATTTTATCTAAAATACCAAAATTTTCCTAGTTCCAAAAATCTTATAATAAAAGTATCTTTACGTTACCTACACATATTATACTATAATTTCATTTTTTTAAAGTTTGTTTTGCTTATTACTTTTAAAAATGCAAGTTTTTTGTTATACTATATATATATTATAATATAAATTTATGGAAAGGAGAAAATATTATAAACAAAATATGAAAAATAATACCAATAACAAAAGACATAAAAATCCTAAAACTAGTTCGGATATTAAAGTATTTTCATTAGGTGGACTAGGCGTTGTAGGGATGAATATGTATGTTGTCGAATGTGATAATGAAATAATTGTTATGGATGCTGGAATTTTGTTCGCAGATGATACAACTCCTGGCGTTGATTATATCATTCCTGATTTTACATATTTACAAGAAAATGAAAATCGTATTGTTGGTTTATTTATTACCCACGGACATGAAGACCATATTGGGGGCTTACCTTTTTTACTCCAAAAGGTTAAAATTCCTGTAATATATGCATCAGGAATTGCCTTGAGTTTAATAAAAAATAAGATGATGGAATTTCCTAATATTAAGTATAATTTGCAAGGTTTTAATAATACAACTGAAATAACTTATAAAAACTTTAAAGTTTCTTTTTTTAGAACTAATCACAGCGTTCCTGATTCATATGGTATTGCGATTAAAACAAGACTAGGCTACATTGTTAATACTGGTGATTTTAAATTTGACTTTACTCCAGTTGGTGCTCCATCTGACTATTATAAAATGGCCAAATTAGGTGAAGAAGGGGTTCTTTGTTTACTAGCCGATAGTACTAATTCAGATGTTACAACTTTTTCCTCATCTGAAAAAAAGATTGCCAGCACAATTAAGCAGTTAATTTCTACCATTGATGGTCGAATTATAATTGCCACTTTTGCTTCTAATGTTTATCGTGTACAACAAATCATTGAAGCATGTGCTAGTTTAGGTAGAAAAATTGCGGTATTTGGACATTCAATGGACAAAAATATAGAAGCTGCAATGAAATCCAAGTATATTAATGTTCCTAAAGATATTTTTATTAGTCCCCGTGAATTGAGCAATTACCCACCTGAACAAGTTACCATTCTTTGTACTGGTTCACAAGGAGAACCTCTGGCAGCATTATCAAGAATTGCTAATGGAACTCATAAACAAATTAAATTACTTCCTGGTGACACTGTAATTTATTCTAGTAAACCCATTCCTGGTAATGAACACTTTATCAACCGCAACATCAATATGCTTGTTAAAAATGGCGCTAATGTCATCAAAAATAGCCCTTTAACTGATACACATACTACTGGGCATGCCTCAATTGATGAAATTAAATTAATGTTTTCCTTAATAAAACCTAAATATTTTATGCCCGTTCATGGTGAATACAATATGCTTAAACAACATGCTAGTATTGCTGCTGAAATGGGAGTTAAAAAAGAGCATTGTTTCTGTTTAGATTGTGGTGATGTCTTAACTTTTAAGGATAAAGGGAACCCTAAGATTATTAAAAATGGGGTTTTCGCATCCGACATTTATTTAGATTCTAACTTAAGTGATGTGGATAGCAATATTTTGAAAGAACGTAAGCATTTGGCAGATGAAGGTTTGTTATCAATCATTGTTACTATTAATAAACAAAAACATTTGATAACTAAACCAGTAATTGCTTCAGTTGGATTTATTGATGTCAATAAATCTAAAAAACTAGTTGATGATTTAACAAATAAAACAACCGAAATTGTTAGTGAAATATTAAATAAATATAAAATCATTAATGTTATGGCTATTAAATCACAACTTGTAATGCGTTTATCTCAATATATTTATGATCAAATTGAACATCGACCATTTATTGTTCCAATCATCAATATAATGTAATAAAAATAAATTCCCATTTATTTGCCTGACTTTGTCAGGTTTTTTATATTACGAAAATTAAAAAAGCTTCTAAGAGTTGTTCTTAGAAGTTTTTATTATTTAAATTATCAATATAACTTTCAATCAATTTGATGGTATTAATTATTCCTTCTACATGGGTTCTTTCCATACCATGTGAGGCATGAATTCCCGCACCAATTAAAGCAGCTTTAATATCTGCTCCTCCTCTTAAGGCGGCACTTGCATCTGATGAATAGAATGGGTAAATGTCAACTGCATAATTAAGATTTTCTTTTTCCGCCAAAGTAATTAGTTTTGAAGTCATCTCATAATCATATGGACCACTTGCATCTTTGGCACAAATAGAAACTTGTTCTTCAGTACATTCTAAATCTGTTCCAATACATCCCATATCTACTGCTAATAATTCATCTAAATATGGCACTTGACTTGCTCCATGACCTACTTCTTCATAAGTAGTAAAAATAATTTTTAAATTACAAGTTGGAACTTTATTTTGTTCTTTTAGTCTTTGAAGATAAGTAATTAAAATAAATACACTAGCCTTATCATCTAAAAATCTTGTTTTAATATAACCACTTTCAGTGAAAGTAAATTTTGGTTCAATCGCAACAATATCGCCATTATTAATTCCCAACGCCAAAGTATCTTTCTTATTTTTAACATTTTCATCTAAACGAATATACATGTTATCTTCATCACGAGGTTTTGAGCGACTGTCTTTAAAAACATGAACGCTAGGAGATGTTGATAAAATTGTTCCTGTATAAATTTTACCACTTCTTGTGTGAATTCGACAATACTCCCCATCTAACGTTGGTAATAACATTCCCCCTAGCATTGTAAAACGCAAATGGCCATTAGGCATTATTGAACGAACCATTAATCCTAAAGTATCTACATGAGCACTAAGCCCTAAAGTATACTCACTTTCCCCTTTAACTGAAACAATTAAATTTCCTTTTTTATTTCTTTCGGTCGGATATCCTAATTCTTTGATAACTTCTTCTAAATAACTTATAATCTTTTGAGTATATCCTGTAGGGCTATCTATATTAAATATTTTTTCTAGTAATTGTAAATCTAATTTCATATAACCTCCATTGATGTTTTAATCATTTAATTTCTTCATTAACGCGTTTTTTAAATAGATGATAAATCATACATGTTACAGAAGCATCTTCTAAAGCATCGTGTTCTTGACTATTATTAAATTGAGGATCAAGAAAGTTTAAAGCATTAAATAATCCAATATCACTTTTTTGTCCTAAATAGTTTTTCATAAGTTGCATTAGATTAACAAAATTTTTTCTAGTAGTAACTGGAGTTAAACTATGCATTTTATAAAAAGCATCTAATGTAATAATGTCATTTTTCCCCCAAACATAAATAACGGGATCATATTCTTCCATATATTTTTTTATTCTTTTGTAAAAAGTTTTATATGTAATAGCCTTATTAAAATCTTCTTTTTCTAAATTTAAAAAATTGAAGGTGCGAGCATTCAACCCACTTTGATCTTTTGGTTTAACTAGTGATGATTCAGATAATATTACTTGTCCATCGCTATTTTCAATTAAAATACCGTATTGAATGATTTCGGTAACAAATGGTTTATCATTATTAAAATCATATGACGGCATTGTAAACTCCATGTCCAAAAACATTTTGTTTGTTTGGCGGTTTAAAATACTAGCAACCCCTTTTTTGATGGTATCTATATCAAAATATACTGTTCTACGATGTCCTTTAATATAAATCATTTTAGTAAAATTAATTACTTCATAAGCTTTAAATTTGCCACGTACAACTGATTCATCTTTACATGTGAAATAAACAAATAAACCTATTTGTAAATACATATTGAACTTCTTCATTTGTGAACGCGATAAATAGAAAAACTCTACTTTCCCTTTAATTAAAATTTCAAATACTCTGTCTTCTGGATGAATTTTCCTAATTTTACCCGAAAACTGGTGCATAGTATCACCTACCTTTTTATTTTAAAGTTATTTCTTTCATCTTAATTAATTCTAAAAGAGCTTGACTTCTGCTTTTTAATCCTAATTTTTGGATGACATTAGAAATATGATTACGAACTGTTTTGCTGCTAATACATAACTTTCCCGCAATATCTTCAGTATCCATATTTTGAACTAAAAGGTTAAAAATTTCTCTTTCTCTATTAGTTAAGAACTTTTTTGTTTGCATTTAAATCCCTCATTTATCACTTTTAGTTTATGCATAAAAGTAATAAATGGTAACTACTCATTTAAGGCTTTTAATAATCCTTCAGCAACTTTTTGAGAAAAGCCTAAAAAATGCAGTTCTTCAACAGAAGATTTTTTAATATCTTCAATACTATCAAAATGTTCTAAAAGAATTTTTTTACGTTGTTTTCCAATTCCTTCGATATTATCAAGTTTAGATGATAAAGCACTTTCTGTATGTACTTTTTTAAAGAAAGTTACAGCAAAACGATGAACTTCATTTTGCATAGCCTCTAGCAATAAGAAAAGATTAGAATGTTTGTCAACCGCAATTTCTTTACCAGTCATATCAACAATTGCTCTTGTTCGGTGTTTATCATCTTTTACTAGTCCAATTAAATCAATATCATGAATATTCAACTTATTTAAAATCTCTTGAATTGCTTTTACTTGCATTTTCCCGCCATCAGCAATAATTAAATTAGGTTTTCGTAAATTGTCTCTTAAAACTCTTGAATATCGACGTTGTGTTACTTCTTGCATGGTATGGTAATCATCAGCTCCCTCAACAGTTTTTATTTTATACTTACGATAATCTTTATAAGATGGTACGCCATCTATATATGTAACCATTGCACTAACACTATTTGTTCCCATAATATTCGAATTGTCAAATAATTCAATAACTTTCGGATATTTGATATTCAAAAGGCGTGCTAAATCTTCTAACGTTTCTGTTGTTCTTGAAATCTTAATTAATCGTTCTTTTTGGAGAGTATCCAAATTATTAGCCGCATTTTCTTTCACTAGTTCGACTAATTGTTTTTTAAGACCTTTAATCGGAATAAAGACTTTTGTATCTAATAAATCTTTCAGCAATTCTAAATCTTCAATATATGGAATTAATATTTCATTAGGTATTAATGAATTATCTAAACTATAGAATTCGACAATATAACTAATTAACATTTCTTGAGGAGTATCTACCAAATCAAACACTTCGCCACTTCGCTCAATTATTTTGCCGCTACGCATATGAAATATTTGAATATTAATTAAATCATCTTTAATGGCGTATCCAAAAATATCCCGATCCACTCCATCACTTAAAGTCATTTTTTGCTTATCTTGTAAGGCTTCTAAACTAGTGAGCATTTCTCGATATTCGATGGCTTTTTCAAACTCTAATGCACAACTTGCATTTTGCATCTTTACTTTAATTTCATCAATTAATTCTGTATCATAACCATTTAAAAACCTCGTAATACTGTTAATAATTGGTTCATAATCTGCTTTAGTGACTCTATTAACACAAGGTGCCAAACATTCATTCATTGTATAGTATAAGCAATATTTTTTAGGCAAATTTTTACATTTACGTAGAGGATATATTTTATTAATTATTTCCACAGTATCTTTACATGCTTTAGCATTAGGATAAGGCCCAAACAATTTATTTTTATTCTTTCTTTTCAAAGAACCAATTTCTCTTGTCATAATAACTCTTGGATGAGCATCATTGGTTAAACATATATATGGGTAAGTTTTAGAATCCATCAACATAATATTATATTTAGGACGATATTCTTTAATGAAATTAAGTTCTAATAAAAAAGCTTCTTTTTCACTAGAAGTAATAATATATTCAAAGTCATCAATTTGACTAACCATCTTTGTGGTCTTCGCATCATGGCTTCCCACAAAATAACTCTTTAAACGATTTTGAAGAATTTTGGCTTTTCCAACATATATAATATTACCATCTTTATCTTTCATTTGATAACAACCAGGTTTGGCTGGAACTAAACTTAATTTATCTTTGAAATCTTTCATAACTCTTATCCATTACCTTTTATATAGTATATCACATTTTTTAAGATTTGGGTATTAATTTTATTATAAAAGAAAAAGGGACTAAAATATATTTAATAGCCCTTTTTAACTAGAATTTGAATTTATAAATCTATTGTTTTTAAATGTTTTTAATTTTTAAACCAATCATTATATATTTGTTCTATATTTTTTTCACTTATTATTCCTAAATCATAAGCTTCTTGTAAATTATAAAACTCAGCATTATGATAAACTATATATTCTACACTACTAAAAAAGTTAAAAGTATATGCTCCAATTTTTTCTTCTGTTTCGGTTACCTCTTTTTGTGAAATATGCACTTCTAAATATATTGCATCCCCATAAAGATTGGGTTTTTCACTATCAAATGGTACGAAATATTTTATATCCCATAAAATATCTGGATATTTAGTAACAATAATTTTATCATAGTACTTCTTAACAATATTTCTTAGAGCCTGATGCGTTAATCGATTATCAACATAGATATCGGAAGAAGAATAACCATAATATTTAGTAAATATTGTTTCTACATCATCGTTATTTAAAATTCCTAAATCATAGGCTTCTTGTTGATTATATTCTTTGCTATTATATACTACTCTAATCCCTTCAAATCTGTTTTTATTGTAAACATAATAATCTAGAAATTCAACATAGTCAATATCTGGTACTACTTCATATCCGAGATAATAACTAACATAAGCCCCATTATATTCTCCTAGGTATTTAACAACAGAATTATATGAAATGGCTTCTTTTAGTTTTAGATATATTTCTTCAGTCAATCCCTGTTCTTTTAATTCATCTGTAATCTTAAAAAATTCTTCTGTTATTTTCTCAAAATATTCATCAAAATACTCTTTTATTTTTTGAATATTCTTTATAGTTAATAATTTTTGGTCATAAGCTTCTTGTAAACTATAAAAATTATCATTATAATATACCACTAAAGGATTAGTCACATAATAGTATCTTAGATAATTGAAACTATACTTTTCTATAGACTCTTCATAATTAGTTAAATATTCATTAAAAGGAGTGTTTAGTATAACAATATATTTATCATCAAAGGCCCCAAAAAAATGATAAATTTTTATTAACTCACTATTTACGTTGTATTTTTTTGAAGCAGCATAAATAATTTCATTTTCCATCTCTTCAGTTAGAGTGCCCGTATACTCTTTATCAGCACATGATATTAAACTAAAACTTAATAATATAACTAATAACATTATACTAATTTTTTTAATCATTTTTTATCCTCTTCTTTTATTATTTTATTTTCTACCACTGGTGGCAAAGTTGTTACTGCCGAACAATATCTACAAGCATATCTTGGCAATGTCGCTGATGGACTGATTAAATACCATTCATGATTTTCTGCAACCAAAATATTACAATAATTAATAAACTTTCTTAAAATATAAGTTTTCCCACATTTTTATTATATCATTTAAAATAAATCATTGTCAATTGTTTGTATAAAATAGCGCTCATATTTATTGTTATACGTTGTAGTTTTTTCTATCGATGTGTGTTTTTACAGAACCTAAAAAAAATACCAAAATCAAATAAAATACTGCTGATTTTGGTATAAATGCCTATGTCATTTTTGTATGTGATATGTTGTTTAATTTTTATTTAAGCCTTTTAAAATTTGGTCTATTTTTTCCCCATATGCGAGTGATTCATCTAGTTTAAATCTTAACTCTGGCGTTTTTCTAACCTCTAATCGATGTGACAATTCACTGCGTAAAAAACCTTTAGCTTGTTCTAAAGCCTCAATTGTCGCTTTTTGTTCTGCGTCATCTCCTCGAACGATAAACCAAATGGTTGCTACAGATAAATCATTAGTTACAACAACTTTAGTAATTGAAACGTATTTTAGAAGATTATTTTTAGTTTCCATTAAAAGGATTGTAGATAATTCTCTTTCAATGATTTTAGCAATTCTTTCTGCGTGATGAGCCATATTAATCCCTTTCTACTTCTTCTAATACAAAACATTCAATGATGTCATCAATTTTAATATCATTAAAGTGTTCAATAGTTAAACCACAATCAAATCCGGCTTTTACTTCTTTAACATCATCTTTGAAACGTTTTAGTGAAGAAACTTTACCAGTATAAATAACAATACTATTTCTAATTACCCGCACTCCAGCATTACGAGAAACATAACCATTTGTGACATAGCATCCTGCAATGGTTCCAACTTTAGAAACTTTATATATTTCTCTAACCACAGCTTGACCTGTTTCTTTTTCTTCAAATACCGGATCAAGTAATCCTTTAACAGCTTTTTCGATATCTTCTTGGAGTTTATAAATAATATTATACAAACGAATTTCAATACCCTTTGATTTAGCTAAATCACTAATATTAGCCATTGGTCGAATATTGAAACCAATAATTACGGCTTGTGAGGCAATCGCAAGATTAATATCAGTTTCAGTAATTCCTCCAACACGGGAAGAAATAACATTTATTTTAGTACCTTCAATATTAATTTTATCAAGTAATCCTTTAATTGCTTCAATAGAACCTTGAACATCACACTTAATAATTAAGTTTAAGTTCTTTAATCCTTCATCACCTTGATTTTTTAATAAATCATTTAATGATACACCTTTGCCGACGCCCATTTCTTCATTGAAACGATTACGCGTTCTTGTTTCAGAAATTTCACGTGCTTTACGTTCATCATTTAAAATCATAAATTTATCACCTGCACATGGAACATCAGTAATACCTGTTATTTCTACTGGTTTTGATGGCCCAGCACTTGTTAAACCTTTACCTTTTTCATCTTGCATTGCCCGAATCTTTCCAAAAGTATTACCAACAACAATGATATCACCAACTTTAACAGTTCCGTTTTGAACAAGAAGAGTTGCTACTGGTCCACGACCTTTATCAAGTTTAGCCTCAATTACTGTACCTACCCCTAAACGATTAGGATTCGCTTTATATTCTTTTAGTTGACTCACTAAAACAACCATTTCCAATAATTCATCAACCCCTTGACCATTTAAAGCTGAGATTGGGACAAAAATGGTATCCCCACCCCATTCTTCCGCAAGTAAGTTATATTCCGTTAATTCTTGTTTAATCCGATCTGGATTAGCCCCTGGTTTATCCATTTTGTTAACCGCAACAATAATGGGAACTCCAGCCGCTTGAGCATGTTCAATTGCTTCTTTAGTTTGAGGCATAACTCCATCATCAGAGGCGACAACTAGAATTACAATATCCGTAATTTGGGCTCCACGTGCTCGCATTTCTGTAAATGCCGCATGACCAGGAGTGTCAATAAAGGTAATAATTGAACCATTTTTTTCAACTTGATAAGCCCCAATGTGTTGTGTAATCCCACCGGCTTCGCCTTTTACGACATGACTGCTACGAATTGTATCAAGTAATGTTGTTTTACCATGGTCAACGTGTCCCATAATTGTTACTATTACGGGACGTTCAACTAAATCTGCTGGATCATCAACAATATTCATTTCATCAAAACGAGTCATATCCGTAATTTCTTTATCTTTTACTTCGAAGTTATATTCTAAAGCGATTAATTCAATTATATCACGTTCTAAAGAATTAGTGGCTCCAGCCATAACTCCAATTGACATAAATAATTTTTTAACTAGTTCTGTAACACCAATGTTCATAGCTTCTGCTACTTCTTGAACAGTCATCCCTACTTCATAGTAAATAACCCCTTTTTCAGCTTGTTTTTTACTAGGAATATTGCTTGTACGTTTTTCGGTTTTGTTAACATTTCGGTTCTTAATATTTTTCTTACGACGACGTGAATCTCCACCACTATAGTCATCAGTTGATTCTTTATGCTTAGAACGATTTTCACGGCGAATATTGTATTCATCTTCTTCTAAATATTCCGCATACTTTGTCAAAGTAGCCTCGTCAACCCGCGGTTTTACTTCTTCTGTTTTTAAAGTTTTCATAACTCTTACTGGTTCTTCAATTTTAACTGGTTTAATCGGTTCTACTTGTTTTGATTCTACTTTCTTTTCTTCTTTTTTATCTGGTTGTACAGATTTTTTTTCAACTGATTTAACCTTATTATCCTCTTTTGATTTTCCAGGAATTACTACTGAATTTGTAGGTTTTGGTTTTTTAATTTGTTTTCCTGATTTAAAGGGATATTCTACATTATATCTTTTAGCAAGTTTTTTTTCTGTATCTTTATCTACCATTGACTCTTCTTTTTGATCAATATTCACTCCTACATTTTCCAATAAATCTAAGAGTTCGGAAATTCCTACATTAAAAATCTCTGCTAATTCTTTAACCTTCATAAGCTACCTCTCTTTCTACTTCCTTCAAGAAAGCTTTTGCTAGTCCATCATCAGTAATTGCCATAATCATTAAATGATCAGCCCCTACCGCATTTGATAACTCTACTGAACTAAAAACTTCACACACTTGAATTTGATAATAAAATGCTTTTTTAATAATTTTGTCTTTGGTATTGTTGGAAGCATCGTTTGCTAGAAGAAGGATTTTAATTTTACTTGTCGGTAAAGATTTTATTACCATGTCAGTTCCACAAATTAAATTTCCACTTCTTTTGGCGATGCCTAAATAATTAAGCGAACGTCTATTCAAACTATTCACCTATTCATCAACTAATAAAGCAAGGAGCTCTTCATATATTTCATCTGCTACTTTAACTTCTAAAAAACGATCTAACATGTGGCGTTTTTTTGCATTATTTATCGCAACTTTATCTTTTGAAACATATACTCCATGTCCACGTACTTTTCCTGTTGTATCCACACAAACATTTCCTTCTGGTGTTCTTACAACTCTAAACATTTCCATTTTGGGATGTTGGGTATTAGTTACAACACATTTTCTTAAAGGTATTTTCTTTTCTTTCATGTTTCACCTTATTTTACCGTTACATTAGGTTTAAATTTTAACCCTTCTTTATAAGCTGTAGACTCATTTTTAATATCAATTTTCCATCCTGATACTTGTGATGCTAAACGAGCATTTTGCCCACCTTTTCCAATTGCTAAAGAGAATTGGTCATCAGGGACAATAACTAAAGATTTATGTTCTTTTTCATCAACCAACACACTAATTACTCGGGCTGGTGTAAGAGCCTCAGCAATTAAATTAATTGGATTATCACTCCAATTAAAGATATCTACACGTTCACCATTTAAAGCATTATTGATTTGTTTAATACGAACTCCCCCAATACCAACACAGGCTCCTTTGGGATCAACCATTTCATTATTGCTCTTAACCCCTATTTTAGTTCTTGATCCTGGGTCTCTGGAAATACCCATAATTTCAATTACTCCACTAGCAACCTCTGGAATATTGGTTTCAAATAAACGTTTAACAATATCTTTATGAACACGCGAAACATATACTTTTGGTCCTTTAGTTGTTTCTTCAACTTTAGTAATATATACTTTAACAGTATCACCTTCAGTAAATATTTCTCCTGGTAAGGCTTCTTTAATTGGCATATATGCATCATAATCTAAACCAATGTTTAAAATAATCGCATCTTCAGTTACGTGATGAACAACGGCCGAAATCATTTCATTTTCACGTTCTTTAAAAAACTCATATGCTCTTATGCGACCAAGTTCTTTTAGTCCTTGCATAAAAACTTGTTTAAATTGGGAAGCTCCTTTACGACCAATATTCTTTTCAATATTGATTTCTTTTTTAAATTTAGTTCCAACCTTGGCATTTTCTTTCAATTCTTTACCTTCTTCTAAAGTAATTTGTCCAGGAACGCCTTCTGGATCAATTTCTGCCACCACATATTTATATTCAAAAATACGAATACGTTTTTTTTCTTCACTAAATTCCACTTGAATATCTCCAGTATACCCTTCTATTGCGCAAGCCTTTTTTAATGCTACCGCAACTTTATCTAAAACGTCATGAATTTCTAAGTTTCTTTCGCTCGCAACAATTTCTAGTGTTTCATAAAATCCTTTACTTGTCATAATTCCTCCTAAAATTCTATAGCTAAACGTATTTTAGCAATTTTTTCATATGGTATTGTAATTTCTTTTTTAAATTGTTTTACCTTAAAATTCATTGTTATCATATCATCTTCTACCACAAGTAATGTTCCTTCAAATTCTTTTTGGCTAATCTTTCCAATAGTCAATTTTTCATAAGTCTTTACATTAATATATTTACCAATACTTGCTTTAATTTCATCTAAGTTTCTAAGTTCTCTTTCTAATCCTACTGATGAAACTTCTAAATAATATTCTTTGTCAATAGGATCCATTTCATCCAAAATTAAGCCTACTTTTTCACTAATAAGGGTTGTATCATCAATATCAATCCCCCCTATTTTATCAATTGTAAATCTTAAAATTAGTGTTCCAAACTCCTTAACTAACTCAACTTCCACTAGTTCCATTTGTTCATCTTCTACGCTTTTTTGACATGCCAGAAAGATTTTTTTTTCTAAATCATTCATATTATCACCTTTTCAAAGTAAAGAGTGAGCTTTTGCTCACCCTGCTAATCAATATCAGTACGTATATATTATATCATCATTTATTAATTATGTCAATTAAAACAAATTTTATTTGTGGGTGGTGAAATATTATTACTTTATTATTATATCAAATGAAAGTGTCGAATACATAAGAAAATCGTTTTTTCTTTTATTTTTCAAAATTTATACCTTCCTACAAAAGCAATATAATATAATTAAAAGAAATTTATAAGCAAATTATTTGAAAACCTTTTCACTTTTAAGTACAATATGGTCACGAGGTGAAAAAATGGTAACAATTACAATAAAAAATCAAAAATTTTCTGTTTCGAAAGGAACAACCCCTCTTAGTCTGTTACCAGATGATATTCAAAAAAATTACTTTATTTGTTTGGTAAATGGAAGAGTAAGAGAATTAACTTATCCCCTAACATTTAATGCGGAAGTCGAGTATTTAGATTTAAGGAATTCTGAAGCCGGTAAAGTCTATGAAGCGTCTTTGAGATATGTTATTTCTAAAGCATTCTTTAATTTATATCCTACTACTTCTATTCGTTTTAGTTATAATGTGTCTAGAAGTATTTTATGTTTGACTACTAATAAAGACTTTATTATCGATGTACCAGTGGTAAAGGCCATTCATAGTGAAGTTCAAAGAATCATTGCATCAGATCTTCCAATTGAAAGAGTTACGGTTAGTTTAGATGAAGCCAAAAAAATTTATCAAGACTTAGGAATGCATGATAAAATTGACATTTTAACTTATCGTCCAGAACGTGATGTTCACTTATATAAATGTGGCAATTATTTAAATTATATGCATACTTATATGGTTCCTTCAACAGGTTATTTAAAAGAATATATTATAAAACCTTATAGTCCAGGATTAATTATTCAATACCCCCGTTATGAATTGAATGGGCAAATACCTGTTTTTCAAGATGCCCCAGTATATGGTAGAACTCTAAAACGTGCTTATGAATGGGCTAAAATGATTGATTCTCAAACAATCTACGACATTAATCAGAAGGTATCCCCTAATAACATTGTTGATTTTATCCAAACATGTGAAACGAAACACAACAATATGATTGCCGAATTAGGAAAAATGATTGCTGATGATATTCAAAATATTAGATTGATTGCGATTGCTGGTCCATCAAGTAGCGGTAAAACTACTTTTTCTAATCGTTTGAGAATTGAACTTTTATCTAGAGGTATTAAACCGATTATGATTTCAATGGATGATTACTATCTTGACCGTGACAAAATTGTACCAGGTCCTGATGGTAAACTAGATTTAGAGGATATTAATACTTTAGACATCGATTTATTTAATCAACATATGTATGCACTTATTAATGGTGAGGAAGTAGAAATTCCTAAATTTGACTTTAATATTGCCAAAAGAGTAAAAGGGCATAAGTTAAAAGTTCCTGCTGATCAACCAATTATCATTGAAGGAATCCATGCTTTAAATGAACAAATGAGTTCATTAATACCTAAACACCAAAAGTTCAAAATTTTTATTAGTCCTCAAATTCAAATAAATATTGATAATTATAGTCCTATGAGCACTACCGATTTACGCTTAATTAGAAGGATTGTACGCGATAATCAGTTTAGAAATGCTCCTGCTAAACAGACTTTATCCATGTGGTCATCAGTTAGACGAGGCGAATTTAAATGGATTTATCCACACCAAGAAGGCGCTGATTATGTCTTTAACTCTGAGCTTACTTATGAACTTTGTGTTCTAAAAAAATATGCTATTCCCCTTCTTAAAGATATTGGCCCAGAAGATGAATACTTTATCCTGGCCAATCGTCTTTTGAAATACCTAAAATATTTTACCCCTATTGAAGAAGACGCAATTCCTTGCAATTCTCTTTTAAGAGAATTTATTGGTAACTCTTGTTTCTATGATGTGTAAAAAAGGGTTAGTCAGATAAATTAACAAAATCCTTCCTCATAATCATTACTAAAAAAAGTACTCTTTTGTGCTATTAAGAACTACGAATTCTTACATAAGCACAATTGGGTACTTTTATTATAATATTTATATTAATTATACATGGAAGTATTTTTTTAATTGTTCTAATGTTATTCTAAAACCGAAAATAATCATTCCTAAAAAAACGATTAAACCTAATAGTCCACATGAAATACTCGGCCAGTTAATTGTAACTATCCCAAATTTTAAAAAAATTAGGGGAATAAAACTAACTAATACTAGCATAAAAAGGCATGCTATCAATTTTCGATATTGTTTACTGCTAATTAATGACATTAAACTAAGGCAGAAGAGTTCGGACATAATTAAAAAAGGTAAAATATAATTCAAAACCCAACTTTGATTGGAAAAATCAAATTCAATAACTAGTAATAAAATAAAACAACTTAAATTTAATAGTGATAATCGTCGACCAAAATTGCCTTTGGAAACAAACATTCCTCGACCAAAGAACCACAAAACCATAATTCCCACAATCACTATTAAAGACCAATAGCTAGGATTATTATTGTCAAAAGTCAAATAGTTAATAACTCCAACAATTATCATTCCTATAATACTTAAAAAAATTAAAATTTTAAAGAATAAATGTCTTCTTCTTTCACGTTCTTTGAATTTAGGATATGGTTGATATATTATATCATTTTTTTTAACTTCTTTATCTTCTAAGTTGGTACGACATAGTGGACAAGTAATACGTTCAGTATTAATATTAACTTTACAATTTGGACAATATTTCATTTATAACACCTCCAAATCATTAGTTTCGATTATTAAATCAACACCATCATCTTTAAGCATTCTAATAACTGTTCTTTGTAGTTTTCTTTCAATAATATCACTCGTAAAACTTAATACAAAATAATTTCCAAATGATACTGAACCTACATTTATAGGAGTATATTTACTCGCATCATTTAAAAATTCCATTCTATCAATATACTTTTGCATTTCTATTGGCACATTAACAACTCCTAAATTAGAATATGATAAGGTATTTACACTACTACCAAGGGTACGATACACCATTTTTACAATGAATTGCTTGATGCATAATGGAATACATCTTGTAAACATATTTATTTCTAATTTAACGTTTGCTTTAATTCGTCCTAAGAGTTCTTCTTTATTTAGTTCTTGTTTAAAAGTGTCTTTAATATGTGTGATTACTTCTTCAAACGTGATATCCCCTGTAAATTGGCTATTGGTTCTAATAAATAAAACAAAGTTTCTTAGTGTTTTTGAATCAAAGAAACGTCGAGCATTCACAGGAATAAATAATCTAATCGGTAGTTTTGATTTAGATTGTTGATAATAATTTACATATATGCCATAAAGTAATAAGGCACTAATATACTCGGTTACAGTTGCATGGTATTTTTTAGCAGCCTCTCTTATGGTATCTACCATACATATCGCATTAATACAACCAGTCCATTTTTTAGAATGAGTCACTCCAGTAATTTTAAATCCTTTAGATTCATTTTGTTTTTGTTTTTGGTAACGATTATAGTTGTATTTAAAACTATCTTGTGTCTCATCTACTAATTGTTCAACATCAGTTGTTAAAATTTCTCCATGATTGGGAATATCATATCCTTTAGTTGTTAAATAATTGTACAGCAGTGACTTAAAAAATTCCAGCCCCCCACCACCATCTGTAATACCATGAAAAATTTCTAGCGTAATTCTTTTCCCATAATAACGTACTTTAAATAAAAATTCTTTTTGTCTTTTATAATCATTAGCCTCACATAAATATGGACTTTCTTCACATACTAGGGGGTCATTATTATTTTCTTGTAAGTAATACCAAAAAAAACCTTTTTTTAATTTTACTTTAAAAGTAGGAAATCGTTCTAAAGTTATAATTAAGACTTTTTTTAATAACTTTTCATCTACTTCTTCTTTAAGGACGGCAGATAGTCTAAAAGAGTTAGTTTCTTTTTTACTAGATACAATAGGAAATATTTGGGCAGCATTATCTAGTTTATACCATCGTTCTTTTGACATACTACCTCTCCTTTCACTTATTCATTAAATAATAACTTATCATCCCTGCCGACATTGCGACATTAAGAGACTCTACATTGTTATGCATGGTAATTTTAATTACTTGATCAGCCAATTTTAGATATTCATCTTTTACGCCCCTTGCCTCATTACCTAAAATTAAAGCAAACTTCTCCATCGGTTTTAAAGTTTTTAAATCCGTAGCATTTTTTAAAGAAGTTGCTAAAACCGGAATATTTTGTTTTTTTAATTTCGTAATTGCTTCTGTTAAATTTTCTCTAAAAATAGGGAGCTTAAAAATTGCCCCTTGGGTCGCTCTTAAGACTTTGTCATTATATTCATCAACTGTGTCTAGACTGATAATTAAAGCATCAATCCCTAAAGCTAAACTACTTCTAATAATAGTTCCTAAATTCCCAGGGTCAGCAACATCATCTAACACTAAATATTTAGTATAATTTTGTTTTTTATATTTAGGCATTTGTACTACCCCAATTATTCCTTGAGGTTCTTTCGTTGATGATAGTTTTTTAATAACTATATCAGTGGTTTTTATAATATCAATATCAGAATAATTTATCTCATCATTTGTGGTTAAAACTTGTAATAAACAATTATTATTATAAGCCTCTTCCACTAAATGATAACCTTCCACAATAAATTTTTGCTTACTAATCCGTTCTTTTTTATTTTTTAATAAAAATAGTTCTTTTACTAAAGGATTATTAACAGAGGTTATTTCTTTCATTATTTACCCTTTTAACATTTCATAAAACATGTCAATAACAACAAAATATGTGACAACAAAGTTAATTACTATACATATAATTTGTCCTAAGAAAACATATTTGAAAGCTTTCTTATTCTCAGCTTTTTTCTTAAAAGCCACAAGTTTTAATATTAAAGATATTATGATTAAAATAACTGGATATAGTAAGAAACATCCCATAAGACCAAACCATAGAACACTATTACTAACATCATAAAACCATTCTAAGTTATAGACAAAAGCAAAAACTTCAACTCCTATTGCTTCTTGAAGAATATACAACGATGAAAAAAATGCAAAAATAACATAAATCCAAACAAAAATACTTACTTTATCAAAAAAGTTTTTTTCTTTTGGTTCTTCGATAACAAATTCTGCCTCAATATCTACAAACTCATCTAAGAACTGATATTCTTCTTGGATTAAATTAATTTCATCTTCGGTTAAAGTAAGATTACCACTAAAATATTCCTCATTATACTGATTAATTTTAGCTAGTAAGACTTCTTTTCTTTCAATCGCTTCTTCGCGTGTTTCTGGTGTTTTAAATTTTTCTGACATATATACTCCTTTATTGATTATTTATGTGTTTATTATACCATAAATCAATTTATTACGCAACCCAGTTAATTTTAAAATAAAAAAGCACGCCTCTAATAAAAAGTTGCGCGTGCTCATTTATTTATCTTGTATGACTACTTAGATTTTAATTGAGATTGAGCCATAGAAACAAGACGACGTGTGATTTCACCACCAACTGTACCATTTTGACGGGCAGTTGCATCTGGTCCTAAGTTAACACCTAATTCATTAGCAATTTCATATTTCATTTGAGAAACGGCATTTTCAGATCCTGGAACTGCTAATTTGTTCTTGCTGCTGTAAGATGAATTATTCATTGTTTCACCTCCTGTCAAAATTAGTATGGTCTATTTTTTTGACTTTTATTACTTTTTTTGATGGAAAGTTTTTCCAATTAAAATAAATCTTCTGTTTTAAATACTTGATATTTTTTATCACTTCGAAGTTTAATTACTTCTGTATTATTAAGTGCTTCTTCAATTAAAGTTTGGTAATCAAATTTATTCTCTTCTTCAATTGAGGTTGTTAAACGTGGTTTAATTTGGGGATGTTTAGGAACAAAAACAGTACAACAATCTTCGTATGGACGAATAGAAATATCATATGTTCCAATCTTTATTGATTTTTCAATAATCTCACTTTTATCTAGTGTAGCCAGAGGTCTAATAATTGGCATATTGGTTACTTCATTAATTACAGCCATACTTTCTAAAGTTTGACTAGCTACTTGACCAACACTTTCCCCATTAACAATTGCTAAAGCACCTTGTTTATTAGCTAAGCTTTCAGCAATCCGATACATCATACGACGCATTATCGTAATTCCATAATCTTCTCGAACATTTTTATAAATTTCATCTTGAATTTTAGTGAATGGCACAACATGTAAATTAATATTTTGATTACTTGTATAAATGGTCAATTCTTGAAGTAAATCAACAACTTTTTGAAGTGCCATGTCGGACGTATGTGGTGGAGAAGCAAAATGAACAGCCTCAACATCCATTCCCTTTTTAATTACTTCGTATCCCGCAATAACGCTATCAATTCCTCCACTAATCATCAGCATAGTTTTTCCTAAAATACCTGCTGGAAAACCGCCTAATCCCATAATTATATCCGTAAAGATAAAAGTTCCTTCATATCGAACATCAATGTTTAAGACAAAATCGGGATGATGAACATCCGCTTTAAGACCTTCTAAACCTCTAAATAGTTCACGACTCACCTCTTTAGTAATTTCTTGAGAAGTCATTGGGAAACTTTTATCACCACGATTGGTCTCTACTTTAAATTTCGCATTTTGATAATCTTTTTCTTTTAAAACTTCGATTGCTAAACGCTTAATATCTTCAATGTTAGAAGCACATCTTGCGACTACTGAAAATGAATAAATACCAGGTATTTTTTTTAGAATAGGAATCAAAGGTTTTTCATCTTGTCCATTCAATATAATATAAAAACGTAATCCTCGTGCTTCATACGTCAACTTAGGAAAAGCCTTTAGGGCTCTTTCTATGTGGTTATTAATTTTTTTAATAAATTGGTTGCGGTTAGATTTTTTTAAACTAAGTTCTCCGTATCTAATTAGAATATGATCATTCATAGTATTTCCTGCTTTTCTTTAATAATTCTTTAAATATTTAATAAATTCATCAATTTCTGCTTTAGTTGTTATATATGATAAGCTGATTCTAAGCGAAGTAACTGCACGATGCTCATCATGATACATTGCTAAAATCGTTTTTTCAGGTTTTTTAATTTTTGAATTACATGCACTTCCTGCCGCAACATATATTTCATACTTTTCTAAATAATGAATAAAAGTTTCACTTTCTGTATTCAAAATACTAATATTTAAAATATATGGTGAATAATTTTTATTACTACCATTGATAATAACATTAGGGAAAGCCTTTAGTTGTCGTTTAAAGTATTCATGTAGTTCTTTTACATATATATAATGTTCTTCTCTTTTGGCTAAAATAAGTTTTAAGGCTTTAGTTGTTGTTGCCGCAAGTGATATATCAATTGTCCCTGGTCTTACTCCTTCTTGTTGAGTTGCTCCTTTTAAAACGGATTGTAAATTTATTTTATTGTTTATAATCAAGGCCCCACTGGATTTTAATCCATTAATTTTATGTGCACTAAGAGTAAACATATCAACTTCATTAAAATCAAAGGTTGGCTTTATCTTGCCCATACCTTGAACAGAATCAACATGAAGTTTACATCTTGGGTATGGTTTAATAATTTTAATAACTTCTTCAATTGGTTCAATAGCTCCTACAATATTATTAACCCACATAACCGAAACTAATACTGTATCACTATTAATGCTTTGTTTTAATTCTTCTAAATTTATAAGCCCATCTTCGTCCACGGATAAATAAGTTACTTTAAAACCTTTTTTTTCTAAATCTTCAAAACAAGATAACACTGATGGGTGTTCAATTTTGGTTGTAATAATATTTTTATTTTGACCAAAATAATTATTACATACGCCATATATTGCTAAATTATTTGCTTCGGTTGCCCCTGAGGTAAAATATACTTTTTTATTCTGTAAATTTAATACTTCAATAATATCTTTTTCACATTTTTGAAATAAGTTATTAGAAACAACTCCGGTTTTATAGATACTTGAGGGGTTTTGCCAATAATCTGTATTAATCTTTTGATATAAAGCTAATACCTCTTCGTTAGGTTTTGTTGTTGCGGTAAAATCAAAATAAATCATTTTATTACCTTCCTTCATCTTAACTATTATACAAAAAAAGCAATTTTTTTGCAATATATAAGAAAAAAATATATAATAGAGGCGTGAGGTGAGATAATGAAACATATAGACTACCAAACTACAGGTGTATGCGCTCGTCAAATAAGTTTTGATTTAATGGAAGATAATCGAATTTCTAATTTAGTTTTTACTGGAGGGTGCAATGGTAATCTTAAAGCCATTTCTAAGTTATTAGAAGGGGCTAAAGCCGAAGATGCAATTCGAATCTTAAAAGGAAATACTTGTGGTCCACGTCAAACAAGTTGTGCAGACCAATTATCCAAAGCTCTAGACCAAGCTATTAATCATTAATTCCCTAATGAGGAAAAAATTTAGAATGAAGACTCTTGGACGATAAAACAGTAATTAGTAATTTTCTTGAAACAAGCATGATTTTAGTCGTGCCTGTTTTACTTTAACAATTACTAATCTAATATCTATTTTGAAATATAAAAAACGATGTTAAATCTTTCGATGCAACATCGTTCTTTTTTTAGTAATTTTCAATTCTATAAGACATATGCCATAATATTATTTTTTTAGAAATTACTATCTTATTGGTATCCACCAATTCTAATTTTTTTTACTCTTTGTCTTTAACTACTTCATTATATTCGGCAGCTGTTGCTCTTCCATTAAGGAAAGTTACTACTAAAGTTTTAACAGTTTTGCCTTCTTCTACAGCTTTATTCATAGCATCTAAACTATCATATCCTTTAGCCCATGTAACAACACCAGTTACATCTATTAATCCTCCAAAACTAGCTGATACGTCAACAGTAGGAGTTCCTAGTTTTTCTTTTAATTGTTCATATGTGTAATTTTCTTTAGCACTAGCTTTTTCGTTGATTTCGTCCGCAAAATTTTGGTTAATACCAGCACAACCAACAAGGGTGAATAATGCAACTAATGCAACTAAAGACATCATTGATAATTTTAAAATTTTTTTCATTTTAATTCCTCCTCTTTCCTTTTTTTAGGTACTCTTATTTTATCATTTATTACCATTCTTTGCTTTAATTTTGCTAATTTATTTTAAATCATTTAAAGTTATTTTTTTCTTTTCTGCCCAAATTGCTTCAACAACTGATTTTTCATACCATTCCATTTCTAAAGTTTCTTCATTGAGTCTTGGAAATTTTTTAGTTGTTTTCTCAAATTTAACAAAAACGCCTATTACTTCTTGACCATTTTCAATTGCCTTTTTAACATCATCCATACTATCATAATTAGGAACCCAAATATCCATATGCTCGGTAGCAGAAATAACCCGCTGATTAAGAGGTTCCTTAAAACGTACCATTACATCGCTTTCGGTCATGGGATTATTATCTTTATAGCGTTGATTAATTTCATCAATCGTAGTATCTAATGGTGTTCCACAAGAAGTTAAATACAAAGCTCCTAGAAGTACTACTAAACCGAAAAATATTTTTTTGATACTTTTGTTCATATATATATTCACTCATCTTGTAAGAAACGTTTTTGGGGATTTATTTTAAATATTTTAAAAATTCCTTGATATATTAAGGTTACTAAACTACCAATTAAAAGATATCCAGCCATTATAATAATTGTATAAGCAAATCTTAAATTATGGTTTCCAAACCAATTAGACATCTGAGGTAAAATCGGTGCTCCATATCCATGTAAATATAACATATAATCAACCCATTGATTTCCATTATAGAACATTATATAATCTATAGGAATAACAATCATAGAGAATATTAATACTGGTATAAAACCTTTAAAAATACTTTTTAAGTTTGGAATATAATATCTTGTAGCTACTAAAAAAACACCTGTAAAAACCATTAAGAAGTGATAATTTAGCGATATAAAACTAGCATAGCTGAAACAAGGATAATCATTAAAAATCGGAGGAATAAAGAAATTTGTCGCTCCCGCAAAAACGCTAATGGTTGTTAAAAAAGCAAGGGCACATTCTTTGACTTTTCCTTTACCAAAACCAGCAAATGGAAGTACATACATAAACATACTACAAGTATATAATGGTAAAAGACCTGTTAAATTAAACCCATGTCCCATTTTAATATCCCAAAAGGATTCCCAAACAATTTTAATAACTTCTAAAATAGGTATTACAATTGCAATAGCTTTTAAATAAATTTCTACTTTACTACTTTTTATTTTTCTTAAAAAAACACAAAGTAGAACAATGGCGGTTATGGCCACAATAATAAATATAATATGTTCTGTACTCCAGGTAACATTTTGTTTATCTTCACTCGGAATAAAATCCTTGTAATCAAAAAAATTATAATTAAACATTTTTTTCTCCTCTTTTTAATAATTTATCTATCAAAAACACTATCCCATATGGAACAACCAAATACGTAACCATAATTATTAAAGTATATAACCATTGAGTATTGTTTTTGATTTTCTGTAAAAGTGGTACAGGAATATTAAATGGTTCTTTTAAGAACATCATATTACAGTCATATATTTTGTTAACAACTAAAGCAACAATCATAAATCCTAAACAAAATAAACAATATGATATATATCCCTTTTTATTAAATACAAACAATTTATGAATATAACAAAGTATCCCGATATACATCATTAAACTGTGGAATACCATACTATGTATTGATAAAAAATGATATATCGGATGCATCATTAGAGAAGTCGTAGGAAAAATTAAAAAAGCTAGTCCAGCTATAATTCCTCCTCCTACTAAGAAACCTAAACCGATTTCTCTGACTTTTCCTTTTCCAAATCCTACCATCCAAGTACTATATATAAATAATGAACAATAGGCTAAAGGAAACCAAGCATCTAAATATGTTTGTTGATACCAAAACTTATAGCCTATTTTTATTAACTCTAATATAGTTACCAAAACAGCTACAATTTTAATTATCAAAAATACTTGTTTTTCTTTTAATTTTTTAGAACAATGTAATCCTATGATAATTAGTATTAAGCATATTGCTAAAGTTATTAAATGTGGAAGGGTAAACATTCCACACGGTGGATATTCTCCACTTGGACTAAAAAAACGCATTCTCCCATCTCCTTCTTTTATTATATCATATTTAATTAAAAATGTGATTCTTTATTTACAACTTTTTTATTTTTTGTGATAAAATAGCCTTGGTGATATTATGGATTTTGAACAAATTAAAGAATTAATAAAAGCTAATACCATTCAAAATAGTATTGGTACCAAACAAGAACGAACCTTACATCAATATCTAAAATATTATTTTTGTCCTAATTCTTCTTTTCATGAACAAAAATGCGAAGGTTACATTGTTGATATCTTAAAAAATAATGAAATAATCGAAATTCAAACATCCGCTTTTAACGTCATGCGTAAAAAACTAGAAAGTTTATTACAAACTTACCCAATTAAAATTGTGTACCCGATTATTTTAGAAAAAAACATTTACAATTATGATGAAAATGGTAGTCTTGTAAGTGTTAAAAAATCTCCTAAAAAAGAGCATCCATTAAAAATAGGTAAAGAACTTTATAAAATCAACCACTTATTAAACAACAAAAACTTAAGTTTTATTTGTCCAATTTTAAAAATTTATGAACATCGTATACCATATGTCAACCGATATAAACAACGAAAAATGACCAGAATAAATCAAATTCCTTATGAATTAGTAAATCTTGTGGAGTTAAAATCTAAAACTGATTATCAAAATTTAATTCCCTTTGAAAATGAATTTACCGCTTTAGAGTTTAAGAAAAAATTAAAATTATCGCCAAAAGAAGCCTCTGCTACATTAATTGTTTTAAGGACACTAAAAGTTATTGAAATAGTTAGAAAAGATGGAAAAAAGTATATATATAAAAAAGTTCTTATATAGGTAAAACAATTATTAAATATTCCTGATTTTTTACAGAATTAAAATAGGCCATTATGGGCCTATTTTTAATTTTCTATCTTTCTTTTTTTATTAATAACTGAAATAATCGTGGCTAGTAGATAAAATACTAGATTAACCAATACAATACTAGAGGCAGAAGAATACTCAGTAAAGCAGAAAAAAGCAATTAAAAAGCATACCACCGATATAATCATTGCTGCCCATACTGACCATTTAAAATGTCTGAATAACCGCATAGAGGTTAAAGCAGGAAAAATTATTAAACTAGAAATAAGCAATGTTCCCATAATCCGAATTCCTAATACGACAATTACGGCGGTTACAATTGATAAACCAATATTATAAAATCGGGTTTTTATTCCCATTCCTTTCGCAAACTGTTCGTCAAATGTTATTGCGAAAATCCGATTTTGGAAAAAAATAAACAAAATAATAATCAAAATTGTAATTGGTAAAATATAATATAAATCTTGTTTAGTAGCGGTTGTAATACTTCCAAACATATAACTTCCAATATCTGATGAAAAGCCATTTGACAAATTACCTACTAAATATCCAATCGCCAGAGCACTACTAGAAATTAATGCTATAGCCGCATCTCCTTTTAGTTTTTTACTTTCACCAATTCTTAGTAATACGTAAGCAGCAACAACAACTATAGGTAAAGAAACTAGTAATGGTTCTTTATTTAAAGCAAGTGCCACAGCAAAAGCTCCAAACCCTACATGTGATAGGCCATCACCAATCATTGAATAACGTTTTAATACTAAAATAACCCCCAACATTGCGGCACTAATTGAAAGTAATACTCCTACAATAATTGGTTCTTTCATATATTTAATAATATCTGTAATTGTAGCTAAAAACATTATTCTCCTCCCCCTTTGAGAGTTTTAATAAAAGTAGACTCTAAATATTCTTCTTTAGAACCATCAAAAAGAATAGTTTCATCGACATGAATTACGTGATTAGCATACCGTAAAGCATGATCAATGTCATGGGAAATCATTACAACAGTAACTTTTTCCTCAATATTTATTTTTTTCAAAATATTATAAAGTTTTAATGCTCCATATCCATCTAAAGCAGTAAAAGGTTCATCTAAAAATAAGACCTTATTAGTTGCACAAAGTGCTCTAGCAATTAATACTCTTTGTTGTTGCCCACCTGATAGTTCTGAAAAAGATTTTCGTTTTAAAGTTGATATTTGTAACATTTTCATATATTTGTTAGCTAAATCTCGTTCTTTTTTAGTATAGAAAGGGCGCCATTTCATCTTTTTTAAACAGCCTGACATTACAATTTCGGAAACTGTTGCAGGAAAGTCTTGTTGTAAATGAAGTTCTTGGGGAACATATCCAATCGAAACTTTATCAGCAATTGTAATTTTACCTGATAAAGGTTTATTAAGTCCAATCAGCGTTTTAAGAAGCGTACTTTTACCACTTCCATTAGTTCCTACAATACAAACATATTCTCCTTCATTAATATTTATATTTACATCTTTTAAAATAATTTGATTATCATATCCAATTGTTAAATCTTCTACTTTTATCATAATAATCCCCTTTTCAAAGCTTCAATATTGTTTTGCCATATATCTAAAAAAGTTATTCCTTGATTAAAATCATCAATACTCACGTTATGACCACTATGCAATAAACATATTTCAGAATTTGTATCCACAATGACTTTTCTAGCAATACGATCATTTAATAATTCTTTGGTATATACTACTGGTATATCGTTATTTTTTAATTCTGTATTCATTTTAATTATTTTATCAATTGTAGGCTCTATTTCAACTGAACAAGTTTCATAAATAGAAAAATAATCTAATCCAAATTGTCTTGTAAAATAATAAAACGCAAAAGGTGAACCAAAATATAACGTTTTTCTTTGCGCATTTTCTACGATATCTTGGATTTCATCAATGATATTCTCTAATTCATTAATATACCCCAAAGCATTTTCTTCATATATTTTTTCATTAGCGGGATCAATTGTTATAAGTGCTTTTTCTATTTGTTCCACCATTATGATAGCATAAGCAGGATTAGTCCAAATATGCATATCAACATCATGTTTATGAGCCTGTTTATGTTGATGTTCATCGTGATGTTCTAAAGATTCTAAATCTATCCGATCATCTTTTGATAACTCAACAATTACTCTATCTAAATCCGAATTTAAGATAAGATCAGGAACCCATGTTTCCATATTGTCACCAATATATATTAGAGCATCACACTTTTTGGCCTCAATTATATCACCAGTAGATGGATCATATGAATGTATGTCTTGACCTGGGGCCACCATCAATGTTGTATCGATTAAATCTCCCCCTATATATCTCACCATATCATAAATCGGAAAAATAGTTGTCACCACTTTTAATTTTTCATTGTCACTTGGGTGTTTACAACTAGTAAATAAACATAAACTGACTATAATGACCATAAAACTAATTATTTTTTTCATGGAATTCCTCCATACAATCCTCACATGTCCCATATAAGACAATTCTACTCGGATCAACACTAAATTTGTGTTTTTTTAAAACATGTTCTTTAATATCATCTATGTGTTTACAATCCATATGAATTAATTTACCACACTCTATACATTTTAAATGATAATGCTCATGACATCCCTCTTCTTCATCAACATATTGATAACAGGCTTTCTCGCCTTCTACAGTTATATACTTACGTAAATCACCAGTAGAAACTAATACATCTAAAAAACGATATAAAGTTGCTTTACTAACTGGTGATTTTAGTTCATCTAAAATTTTTAACATTTCATCAACTGTTAAATGACGATCTTTATTTTTTTGTAACATTTCAATAATAATATTTTTTTGTTTAGTATTATATCCTTTTATTTGCATAAAAACCTCCATTTAAAATTGAGACTCAGTTTCAATTATAGTATATATAATTTGCTTGAAAAAGTCAAGAAAAATCCACATAAAATGTGGATTATTTTTTAGTATAAATAATATATACTTCACTAATTTATTATTAAAAACTCTTTGTTTAGCGTTTTTTAAATGCTGTAATAAATCTTCTTAATCCTTCTATTAATTGCTCTGTTGGACAAGCAATATTAACTCTTAAATAAGATTCATAATCTTTACAAAAATCTACTCCTCCGGAACACGTTATCCCCGCTTTATTACATTTATCTAATAATTCTTCGCTTGTTAATTTAGTATATGATAAATCTAACCATACTAAATAAGTTCCTTCAAGTCGTGTTACGACTACATCTTTTAATTCACGATTTAATGTTTCTTTTAAATACTCATAATTTCGTTTGATATGTTTATTTTGAGCATCTACCCAAGAATCCCCTTTTTCGTATGCGGTAATGCACGCTTGATAACCAAAAACACTAGGGCCATTTAAGAATTCTCTATTAACTTGATTATTGAATTTTTCTCGGATATCAACTCTAGGAATTATGATATATGAGGTGTGAAGACCTGCTAAATTAAAGGTTTTGCTTGGGGCATTGCAAATTAAAATATTATGATAATCAGTAATAAAATCAGCAGCACTTATAAATTTATTAATTCCCATATTTAAATCACTATGGATTTCATCAGTAATAACCAATACCTCATATTTTTTAGCTAAATTGATAACATGCTGAATTTCTTCTTTTGTCCAAACACGACCTATTGGATTGTGTGGGGAACATAAAATCATTACTTTATGTCCTTGTTTAAATAATTCTTCTAAATTATCATAATCCATAATATATGTATCATCTTTTTTAATTAATTTATTTTCAATAATTATTCGATTCATTCCCTTAATTAAATGATGAAAGGTATGATAAACTGGAGTTTGAAGAATAATTCCCTCTTGTTCTTTCGTTAAGAATTCTAATAAAATACGGATTTCTAAAATTACACCTGTTGAAGCAACAATCCATTCCTTCTTAACTTCCGCGTTATATCTTTTAGAGTACCAACTACTAATTGCTTCTTTAAAACTTTCTGGTACCATATTATATCCATAAACTCCCAAAGATGAAATATTCTTCAGTTCTTCTATAACACAAGGAGCTGTTTGATAATCAGAGTCAGCAATCCAAAAAGGTAAATTATTATTATCAGTTTGAAAATCCCATTTATAGGTACTAGTATTTCTTCTTTCGACTTTAGTATTAAATAATTCATTCATAATATACTCCTAAATAACTATATCTAAAATATTTTATATACTTTATTATTACTCATAATTAATTCTTATAATAATTAGGAAACTGTTATAATTCCTTAAAAATTGGCACCGATTTTATTAAGTCGTCTTTTTGTTTAACTTCTAAAACAACATAAGCATTACTTTTAATTGCCATATCTTTAAATTTTTTGAAATTAATATTGCCTTCTCCCAAAGCTAAGTGACAAGTTTTTCGGTTACCATCATGAATATGAAATTCATCAAAAAGGAGGTTTTTGGCTATATTAATTTGGTATAATTTATCAGCATCATTGTAATCATGTCCAATATCATAATTAAATTTAAAACCTTTTTCTATCAAATTTAAGTAGGTTTTTTGCATATAATCGGGAATAGTAGTATTTTCAATAACCATTTTACTTCCGTTATCATTACAAATCTTTTCTGCTCTTTTCAAGTTATTTATTAATCGTTTAATGTAACTATCATATTCTTTATCATAAATGTAATGTTTAATCCCACTTATTGTTACCACTGGTCCTGAATTATTGTGAATGTTAATTATTTTGAGGTATTCTTTACCTAAGGTTGCATATTTTTTTAATAGTTTCATATATGCTTCTACAACTTCGTCATTTCCTCCAAAATCTGCCTCATCATAAAAGTGAAGCGTTGCTTCTAAATTATATTTTTTAAGTAAATTTAAAACCGTACCTTTTTCCATTTCTTTTCGGCAACAACTAAAATTTAAATTTAATTCAATAAAGTCAAGACCTAATTCTTTGGCAAGAACAAAATTTTCTTCTATAGTATCATATTCAAACAATTGAGGCATTCCTAGTTTCATCTTAGTCTCTCTCCTCTCTTTATTCTATTAAAATAATATCATATTTTACTTAACAATTATAAATAATTCGTATATAATTTAAATCAGAGATTTCTCTCTATTTTTAATTATAGCTATT
>CAYLLO010000013.1:0-31030 GCA_964384805.1 uncultured Staphylococcaceae bacterium
TTCAATATTTTGAATGATTTTGAAAAATGTAATTTATGCAAATGGCAAACTCGGGGAATCGAACCCCCATCAGCAGGATCGGAACCTGATACTTTATCCATTAAGCCACAGACGCATAAGCATATCTATTATACCACATTTTTTATAAAAAATGCTAGATATTTGAAAAAAATAAATTGTTAGTTAAATTATTTGTTAAAATAAAACAAGTGTGATATAATAAGAAAATGATATAGAGATAAATGGATGGTTAGAGTATGGGTGTAAAAGAACAGTTAAAAAAAATAAAAGAGGATATTAAGAATTATCCTAATGTGAAGATTGTTGCTGCAACGAAATATATTACTGTTGAACAAACTAAAGAGGTGTTAGAGGCAGGGATTAAAGATTTAGGAGAAAATCGTACTGATTCCTTTTTAGAAAAGTATGAAGCTTATAAAGAATATGATGATATAACATGGCATTTTTTTGGAGTGTTACAAACAAGGAAAGTGCGTAGTGTTATTGATAAAATAGATTATTTACATTCGTTAGATAATTTATCACTTGCTAATGAAATAAATAAGCGACGGGTAACTCCTTTAAAATGTTTTGTACAAGTGAATATTTCAGCAGATCCTAATAAATCAGGAATTGATGAAACAAAAGTCATTCCATTTATCAAAAGTTTGTCAAAATATGAAAATATTGAAGTAGTTGGTTTAATGACTATTGCAAAATTTACATTTGATGAAGAATTACTAGAAAACTATTTTAAGACTATGCAATCATTAAAAGAAGAAGTACAAGCTTTGAATTTACCATATGCTCCATGTACTGAATTATCAATGGGAATGAGCAATGATTATCGGTATGCGGTTAAGTATGGAGCAACAATGATAAGACTTGGACGAGTATTGTTAAGTTAGGAGATTAATATGTTTAATAAAAAAAATCGTAAAAATCAAGAATCTGGTTATTTATTATCATCTTTTGATCGTTTAGAACATCGAATTGTTAATGATCGTAGTGAACTTTTAGATTTGTGTAATGTATTATTAGAGAATCGAGCATTACTTGCTAATTTTGAGAAGTTAAGTATTGAAGATGCTAATTATATGCTTACTTTTTTATCTGGGGCGGTTTATGCCTTAAAAGGAGAAGTACATAAGATACATGCTAAAACTTTTCTTTTTGGTTCTGAATCAGAGTACAAAGATGGTACTTTAAACCAATACTTAAAAGAAAGAGATTAGTGTGTTGAATTCTAGTGTTTGTTCATTTTATCTTAATAAAGCTAAAAAAGGGATGGTTTTAACTAAATTTTTAGATGAAACGGAATTAAATGAATTGCTTACGCTTATTAATAATAATTATAAGTACATTATTGAAGGGGGATATGATAATTCTGAGAGAAACCGAGTTATTATTTCGCCACGTGAAGATTCTGATTTTAATGATTTTGAAATTGGTATTATCAAAATTGAATATCCTCATAAATATGTAAAAATTAGTCATCGTAATATTTTAGGAACCATTATGAGTTTAGGAATTAATCGTAATACTATTGGAGATATTATTATAACTAGTGATGAAAAATCGGCAATTTATGTTATGGTTATAAAAGATATGATTACTTACTTGCAAAATAATTTAATCATGATAAATGGTCATCCTGTTAAATTAAAAGAAGTATCGTATAAAGAATTACAAAATATTAAGTTAAAAGAAGCCATTGAAAAAAGTTATATTATTGCTAGTATGCGAATTGATGTTATTTTAGCTAGTGTTATTGGAGTTTCTCGTAATGAAGTAAATAAATATTTTGAGGAAAAGAAAGTACTAGTTAATCATCAAATATGTATAAATAAACATTATGAATGTAAAATAGATGATTTAATCAGTGTGCGCAAATTTGGTCGAATTGCCATTAAGGAAGATATAAAAAAAACGAAAAAAAATAATTTAGTCATAAAAGTGAAAATATGGCGTTAGAGAGGAAAAAATATGAAAGATTATAAAGATACCTTATTAATGATAAAAACAGACTTTCCAATGCGTGGTAATTTAGGGGTTAATGAGCTTCCTATTCAAGCAAAGTGGGAAGAATTAGATATTTATCATCGTGCTGTTGAAAAGAATAAAAATAACCAAGCCTTTTACTTACATGATGGTCCTCCGTATGCAAATGGAAGTATTCATGTTGGACATGCCTTAAATAAAATTTTGAAAGACTTTATTATTCGTTATAAAACGATGAATGGTTATTATGCTCCATATACTCCAGGCTGGGATACTCACGGATTACCAATTGAAACAGCTTTAACCAAAAATAAAAAGGTTAATCGTAAAGAAATGAGTGTTGCTGAGTTTCGTAATCTTTGTGAAAAATATGCTTTAGAACAAGTTGAAATTCAAAAAGCAGGATTTAAAAGATTAGGTGTTTTTGCTGAATGGGATAAACCTTATATTACTTTAAATAAAGAGTATGAAGCAGTTCAATTAAGAGCATTTGGCGAAATGGCTGCGAAAGGATTAATTTATAAAGGTTTAAAACCAGTATATTGGTCACCATCATCAGAAACAGCTTTAGCAGAGGCCGAAATTGAATATCAAGATATTAAATCTCCAACTATCTATGTCGCTTTTAAAGTAGTAGATGGGAAAAATTTATTATCAAATGATTGTGAGTTAGTAATTTGGACTACTACTCCTTGGACTATTCCAGCTAACCTTGCTATTTGTGCTAATGAAAAACTAGAATATGTAGTGGCAAATGTTGATGGACGTTATTTTGTGGTGGCCAAAGAATTGCTAGAGAGTTTTGTTAAAACAATTGAAGCAGAAAACTATGAAATTATTCGTACTTTAATGGGAGCAGAATTAGAAGGTGTTACTTATAAGCATCCATTATTTGATCGTATATCACCAGTTATTTTAGGTGACCATGTTACTCTTGATGCTGGGACAGGACTTGTACATACAGCACCAGGTCATGGAGCGGATGACTTTATTGTAGGAAAAAAATATGGTTTAGATGTCTTATGTCCTGTAGATGGTCGAGGCTTTATGACAGAAGAAGCTGGAGAATTTAAGGGATTATTTTATGAAGATTGTAACAAAGTTATTGTTGAAAAACTAAATGAAGTTGGGGCTTTATTAAAATTATCTTTTATTACACATAGTTATCCCCATGACTGGCGGACTAAAAAACCGATTATTTTCAGAGCAACTCCTCAATGGTTTGCTTCAATTAAAAATTTTAAAGAAGACATTTTAAAAGCAATTGAAACAGTTGAGTGGGTACCTGCTTGGGGAGAAACACGTATTGCTAATATGATTAAAGATCGTGATGATTGGTGTATTTCACGTCAAAGAGTTTGGGGGGTTCCAATTCCGGTATTTTATGCTGAAGATGGAAGTTCAATTCTTGATTCTAAAATAATTAATCATGTGGCAGATATTGTTGAAAAAGAAGGAACGAATGCTTGGTTCAACAAAGATGTTAAAGAATTATTGCCTGAAGGGTATACACATCCTGGAAGTCCTAATGGAAAATTTACTAAAGAAACTGACATTATGGATGTCTGGTTTGATTCAGGAAGTTCTCATCAAGCTTCACTTAAAGCCACTTATGGAGTGTATCCTGCTGATGTGTATCTAGAAGGATCAGATCAATATCGTGGATGGTTTAATTCAAGTATCTCTACAGGTGTTGCTTTAACAGGAGAGGCTCCATATAAAACGGTTATTACTCATGGTTTTACTCTTGATGGTGAAGGACGCAAGATGAGTAAATCACTAGGAAATACTATTGATCCATTAAATGTATGTAAAGAATTTGGAGCAGATATTTTAAGACTCTGGGTTGCAGGGGTTGCGTATCAATCAGATATGCGTATTTCCAAAGATTTACTTAAACAAACAAGTGAAGCATATCGTAAAATACGTAATACTTTCCGTTTTATGCTTGGAAATCTTTTTGATTTTGATCCAGAAAAAGATCTTGTTAATTACCAAGATTTATCAGAGGTAGACCAATACGTATTATGTACAGCTAATGAATTAATTGCTAAAGTACAAAATGCGTATCAAAAATATGAATTTGACGAAGTTTATCGTTCAATTTTAACTTATATGACTAATGATTTGTCATCATTTTATTTAGATTTTACAAAAGATATTCTATATATTGAAAAGGCAGATTCTTTAGCAAGAAGAAGCATTCAAACAGTTATTTACAAAATTACTTTGGCTTTAGCTAAATTATTAACTCCTATTATTCCTCATACTGCTGAAGAAGTGTATAGTTATATGCCTGGTGTTAAAGAAGATAGTATTTACTTATGTGAAATGCCTGAATGTGTTAAATATCCAAATGCTGATGAATTGTTAATGAAATTTGAAGAATTTAATGTTTTACGTACAGATATTTTAAAAGCTTTAGAAGAAGCAAGAAATGAAAAAGTTATTGGTAAGAGTTTCTCAGCCGAGGTTACTCTTTATCCAACTGCACATACTGCAAAATTAATTAAATCTCTTAATTTTAATTTAGGGCAAGTATTTATTGTTTCAAAATTTAATGTTTCACCTGTGGAAATAGATGGTGTAACTTATGAAAGTGGAATAATCAAAGTTGAGGCTGCTCAAGGAGTTGTTTGTAGTCGTTGTTGGCAAGTTGTAGATTCAGTAAATGAAGATGAACTATGTCCACGTTGTGCAGAGGTAATAAAAAATAAATAAAGTAGAATAGGAGAATTATTATGTGTATATCTGTTCATTTTTTTAGAAATAGAAGTCTTGAGAGAATTGATTATGAAAAGTTAATTGATTATTTTGATTCAATGGAAACTTCTCAAATTAATGTCAATGAAGATAATGTAGAAATTATTTACCAAGATCCAATTTTTGATTTTCCATATCGTTTCTTAATTACTAAACGTTCTCAAGTTAAGAGTATTTATAATTTAAATGCGGATTTCTTTAACATCAATTTATTAGTAGAAATACCAATTTTATTACCAAGTTTTGTAGTTAAAACCGTTTTAGTCTTTATTATGGATTTATGTCGTACATTTGAACTTGAAATATACTATGAAGGAATTAAAAATATTGAACCTTTTGATATGACAGGTTTAATGATGTTTTTAGAACGTGAAAGAGCATATTATATTGATGAACATCCAGAAAAAGAAGTATATTATGTTGAACGTGAAAAATTAATGCATATATGTAATTATCAACAAATGATGCCATATTTACCATCTAAAATAAAGGATGAAGCGGTAATTAATCCTTATATTGTTATGTTAGATAATGATTATAAAGAAATTGCTTTTAGTGTAATGTGGGAAGTTGGTACCGCAATGGTTTTTCCTCCGCACTTAGATTATGTTCATGTAGAAGAAGATGGAATTGTTTCCATCATTCCTGCTGATGTTTTCTTCAAATATTGTCAAAAATATATGTATGAATTATACGACTATATGCCTGGTGCAGTATTGTTATTACTTTGTGGCAGAAACGTTAATCGTGCTAAAAAGATGGTTAAAAAACTTCGTAAAGAAAGTGTTCCACATACATTATTTACTGAAAAGAAAATTATTAACTTAGTTGAGAAGTAGGAGAAAATTATGCAAATTAATAAATTAATTGATCATACAATGTTAAAAGCTGTGGCAACTTATGATGATATTGAAAAATTATGTAGTGAGGCTCGTTTTCATAATTTTAAAAGTGTGTGTGTAAATCCTTCTAATGTTGCTTTAGCTAGTAATTTTTTAGAAGGCAGTGATGTTTTAGTATGTACTGTTATCGGTTTTCCATTAGGGGCAAATACTACAGATGTGAAAGTATTAGAAACTATTGATGCTATTAAAAATGGTGCTGATGAAATAGATATGGTAATCAATATTGGTAAAGCCAAAGAACACGATTATCAATATATTGAAAATGAAATTAAATTAGTTGTGGCTGCTGCTGGTGATAAAACGGTTAAAGTTATCATTGAGACATGCTATTTAACAGATGATGAAAAAGTGGCATGTTGTGAGGCGGCTAAAAAAGCTGAAGCTGATTTTGTTAAAACATCTACAGGATTTGGTACAGCAGGAGCTACTAAGGAAGATATTGCTCTAATGAGAAGAACTGTCGGTCCAGAAATGGGTGTTAAAGCTAGTGGAGGAGTTCGAAATTACGAAGATTTGCTTTCGATGGTTGAAGCTGGTGCTACTCGCATTGGAGCCTCTGCTGGTATCACAATTATGGAAGAAGCCAAAAATAAAGGTGAAAATTAATGAAAGCTACACCACATATTCAAGTTAATCAAGAAGGGTTAATTGCTAAAACCGTTTTGATGCCTGGCGATCCTTTACGTGCTAAATATATTGCTGAAACATTTTTGACTGATGTTGTATGCTTTAATCAAGTTCGTGGAATGTATGGTTATACAGGATTCTACAATGGTCAAAAAGTATCTGTAATGGGCAGTGGTATGGGAATGCCAAGTATTGGGATTTATTCATATGAATTATTTTCTAACTATGGTGTTGAAAATATTATTAGAATTGGTTCATGCGGTGCTTATACCAATCAATTAAAATTATATGATGTTATTTTAGCTTCTGCCGCATATAGTGAATCTTCATTTGCTTTAGCCCAATCTGGTGAAACAAGATGTCTTTTACCAGCCAATACTGAATTAAATAAAGTAATCGAAAAGGTTGCTGAGGAATTGGATATTTCCTTAAATATCGGAGTAATTCATTCATCTGATGTTTTTTATCATCAACATGGTTCTGTCCATGAACAAATGTATAATGAACACCAATGTTTAGCTGTTGAAATGGAATCATTTGCGTTATTCCATAATGCAAATGTTTTAAATAAGAGAGCAACATGTTTATTAACGGTTTCTGATTCTTTAGTAACAAAAGAGGAAACTACTTCAGTTGAACGTCAAACTGCGTTTGAGCAAATGATGAAAATTGCCCTTACTACAGCTACTAAACTATAAAAAAAGGGTCAATAGACCTTTTTTTTATATGTACTACTTCTGATAAAATGCTAAACTAAAAAATGCAAATGCTAAAAATAGAGGTGCTATATGAAGGTTTCTAAATATCGAATTAATGATTTGGATATTTACCATATTTATACAAGTAAATTTAAAACGATTGTTGCAGGCGTAGTTTTTACATCCAAATTAACTAGTAAATATTTCGCAGAAAAGGTTTTACTATCTTCAATGTTAGTAAAAACTTGTAAAGATTATCCTAATGAACAAGATTATTTAAAGTATTTACATGAAATGTATGATACAAATATATTTACTGATGTATCAAAAAGAGGAAAGACATTACAAATAATGTTTGCTTCAAATATTGTAAATCCAAGGTATTTAAATAATTTTTCTAATTTGTTTGAAAAAACTTTAGAGTTATTAAAAAACACTTTGTTGAACCCTTATTTAAAAAATAATAAATTTTCTAAAGAATTATTAGAAAAAGAAAAACGATTATTGATTGAAGAAATTAAAGCCCAATACAATAATAAAAGATTACAAGCTATTAATGGATTAATAGATAATATGTTTAAAAATGAAACTTACAAAATATATTCAGGTTTACGTGAAGAAGAAGTTGAAGAAGTCACAATAGAGTCGTTTATGAATGCTTATCAAGAATTATTGAAAGATAGTTGTTATGGTTTTGTAATTGGAGAGGAAAATGTTCAAAAGATAAAAAGAGGTTTTTCGAATTTTGATAATATTAATTCTAAAATTAATAATTTTGAGTATATAGATTATGAAAATAAAGTAATTAATGAAGTAAATGAAGTAATAATAGAAAAAGAAATTAATCAATCGGTTTTAGCAATGGGATTTAGAACAAACATTCGATTATTTGAAAATTTATATTATCCAATGTGCGTAATGAATGGGATGCTAGGAGGATTTTTTCATTCAACATTGATTAATGAAGTGAGAGAAAAAGCAGGGCTAGCATACTATATTGATTCTGAGTATGTTCCTCAAAAAGGTTTTATAGCAATCACTTCTGAAATAAATGCGAGTGATTTTGAAAGAGTCAAGAATATGATTATTAAGATTATCGAAGATTATCAAAAAGGACAAATTAATAATAAAAATCTTCAAATGACCAAAGAAACTATTATTAATGGAATGTTAGAAGGAGATGATTCTTTATTAGGATTATTAAATGATATTTATCGCTATGCTGAACATCCTAACAAGATTTTAGATTTAACAGTAAGAATAAAAAAAATTCAAGAAGTAACTTTAGAACAAATTATTGCTTGTGCAAAATCTTTAACTTTAGATACTATCTTTTTATTGAAAGGAAATAAAATAGATGAAAAAATATGTTAGTGAACATTTTAATGAAACATATTATTATGAAAAGATAGATAACGGATTGAATGTCTTTTTAATGCCTAAAGATGGTTTTTCGGTAAGCTATGCTGTTTTGACAACCAAGTATGGTTCATTAGATAATAAATTTATACCTAACAATCAATCTGAATATGTAGAACTACCACTTGGTATAGCCCATTTTTTAGAACACAAAATGTTTGAAATGCCATCTAAGATAGATGTTAACTCACTTTTTGCAGAAATCGGAGCTGATGTTAATGCTTATACAACGTATGATTATACAGGGTATTATTTTTCAACAACTAGAAATTTGCCAAAGGCTTTAAATTTATTATTAGATTTTGTTCAAACAAAAGGATATACCCCAGAATCTATTGAAGAAGAAAGAGGAATTATTGAGCAAGAACTATTAATGTATCTTGATGATCCTAATATTCGCCTCCAAATTGAAGCTCTTAAGACAATGTATCAGAAAAATTTAGTGCGTGAGGATATTGGAGGGACAATTAGCTCTATTAAAAATATTAATATGGAATTATTAGATTTATGCTATGAAAATTTTTATACCCCCTATAATATGTGTTTAGTAGTAGTAGGAAAATTTAATTTAGAAGAAATAGTAAAAATTATAAAAAGTAATCAAAATAGTAAGAAATATATTAATCAACAAGATATTAAACGTAAGTATTATGTTGAAACACAGGAAGTTTATCAAAAATATAATGAAATAACAATGGATGTTATGATTCCTAAAGTAAGTGTTAATTTAAAACTAGGTTATGAAGAATTGTCAATAGAGAAATTGATAAAAAAAGATTATGCTATTTCGGCTTTGATGTATCAAGAATTTGATATTACTTCTGATTTCTATCAAAAAATAGAAAATACCAATATTATCAATAATAGTTTTGACTTTGATGTAGTTTTAGAAAAGACTTATGGATATATTACGTTAACAACAGATACTTATCAACCTCAAGTTTTCATTAAAGAAGTAGTTGAACACTTAAAAAAAATGTCAAAAATTGAGGTTTCACAAGAAAGTTTTGAAAGATATAAAAAAATTACTGAAGCTCGAATATTGAAAAAAATGAATAATGTTGAATATTTAGGAAATGTGTTAATCGAATCTTATTTTGATAAAATAGAAATGTTTAAATATTTAGAATTGATTAAAGAATTGGCTTATGATGATGTTTTAGGAGTTCGTAAATACTTTGTAGAAGAAGCTATAAGTGTTGTAGTTATCAAGAACTAATTGTATAATTTTAAATTTAATAAAAGTTAGAAAACTACTATTTATGCGTGTATAATTTAGAAGGAATTTTACACATATTCAAAAAAATCATACCAAATTAATGGTATGATTTTTTATCCACAATATGCTTTGATGTTGTAATTAATTTCAACATTTTCATAAGTAATATTAAAGGCTAAATGACCTCTTGCTTTATTTAAAAAATCTACATTAAAAATATCAATTTTATCTTCTTTCATAATACTTAAAACACTATTAATTTCTGTAATAATCAATTGTTCAATTTTTTTCATTATTTGCTTTTCAGTTAGACCATGGTCGTTGTTTAGAGTAAGAATTTCATAAGTTATATCTATTTGAAGAATACCATCTTTTATATGTTTATCTAGTTTATAATTTTTAATTGAAAATGATAAATTATCTATTGAACTAGTATAAATTGAAAAATTATCTAAAAATTTTAATCCTTTAACGGCCGAACTATCATATGTAGAAAGAGAGTAATCTTCTTTGATAATGCTATATCCAGTTATTCCAATTGTCTTATATGTTTTGTTATCTTTATGGAAAACATTCTCTTTAACTGTAATTTTAGGATACATAATATAATAATTAGGCGTCAAAATATCATTTGAAAAGTTTAAAAACATTTTTCGATGATAATCAAATCCTGCTTTTTTACCAGTAAGAATGGTATAATAAGATGGTGAATCCGTCATGTTTTCTACTAAATATATATCTTGTAATTTTGAATCGGTTATTAATATTTCAAAAGTGTAAAAAAATAAGTGACTATTGCGGCAAAAGTAATAAAACTCAAAAATATTTTTTTCATTAAAAAAAGTTTCTGTTAAAATTACAGATTCTAAATGTTTTAAATTTAAAATTGCCTCTGAAAAAGTTTGAATTTTGATTAAAGTTTCAGTAAGTGTTTTACCTGTAGCTTCTGCTGTAAAACCTAAATTTTCAGGTTCGGCTATTCCATAATCTACACTTACATTATTTATAGTATTAATAAAATATAAAACAACTGTATATTCTTCAGTGTCAATGTTATAGTCTAACCCCATACTTGAAGCAAAAGATACTTCGTGCATTTCTTTCTTATCTTTACAACTAAGCAAAAATAAAGATAAGAAACAGATAAAAATTATAAAAATAGTTTTTTTCATCGTTTTGACCTCGGAATGAAAAAGTCTTTAATATTGGTTTTTGATATAGGAGTTATAGGAAAGAGGTAAGGGACATCAAATGATTTTAAAGATGATAAATAAGCGATAACTAAGAATGATGCTAAAAAGAAACCTAACATTCCTAAAAAATGTGAACAAATTAAAATAAATAGTCGAAAATTAGAAATTGCAGATATCATATGTGTATTATTAGTAAAAGCATAACTTGATAAGTAAGCCATTGAGGTGATTAATAAAATTAATGGACCGATTAAACCACTATTAATTGCATTTTGACCGATAAACAGACTTCCTAATATAACAATGATATTTTGTACATAAGATGGGGATGATCTGCTTGCTGCAAAACGATAAAATTCAAATAACAAAAGAACGGCTATTATTTCTAAAAAAATTGTATAACTAGTACCTCTTTCAGTTAGTTTTAAGTTAGAAATTAAGGATATTGTTAAACTATCTGGATTAAAGTTAATAATGGCAACCGCAAATCCTAAACCAAAAAGTGATAAAACTAAAAAGAAGAGCACAAAAATTTTATTTAAAATAGAATAAAATGCTGGAGTATTGACTGAGTTTTTCATATTGGAAAAACTAGTAATGTTCACTGGGACAATTAATCCTAAAGGAGAATTGTCAAGAATAATGCCCGTTCTACCTTCTGTTAATGCCGAAGAAAAGTTTTCTGGATAACCAGTGGTTAAAGTCATTGGCATTAAAGAGTTTTTTTGAAATAATTTGCTAATTGAATTGATAGAAACGGGAAATTTTGGTTCAGCAGTTTTAATAGTTTTGACAATTTCATCATGATATTTATTAAATTCTTTTAGATATGTTACATATATCGTTGTTTTATTAGTTTCTCCAAAAGTTAATTCTTCAACAATTAGGTCTGTTGTTTTCAATCTTTTTCTAATTAATGCAAGATTTGTTTGGGCATCTTCTACAAAACCATCGGAGGATCCAAATAGATTGATAGGGTCTAGATTGCTTTTTTCAGGTGTTCGAAGAGGCTTTTTAACAAGAACTATTTCATAAAAAAATTCATTGTCAATGAAAAGTAATATTCTACCCATAAAAATACTATCAGAAATCTTTTTAATATCAATATCTTGCATAAAGTTGAAAACACCAGGGAAAATAGCTGTCAAATTTCTAAAATTAGTATCATTAATAAGAGGCATATAATAAGCGTCAAAATCATAAATATTACCTTGATTTTCTGTATATATACATAGATAATAATGATGTTCTTTATAAAATTCAGTAATACTAACATCCGGAGAGTATTTAAAATATGTTTTTAATTCTTCATAATTAGGAATAATTTTCATTTTTAATTCTCCTTTGTTGATAAATAATAAATAAATATAAAAAGATAATTAATCCTAAATTAATATAACTAATAAATAGTTTTAATTTTTCATAATATATCATCTGAATGATAAGGAGAATAATGATTAGACCTAAAAAAGGAATTGACATAATACGTTTTTTATTAGCGAATACTTGAATTGCTAGATTTGCGTATAAAGATCCTTTGTATAATAATGTTATAAGTACATTGATGAGTAAAACAATGTCATAATGACCGATATGATTTTTACTACTGTACATAAAAAAAACTTCAACTGCTGGGGTTTTTAGACCATCATAAAACTGGTAATTTACTATTGTTAAATTAATAATTAGTTGAATACTACAAAATATTAAGGTAATTACGCCGCTAATCATTATAGTTTTTTTTTGAGCATAATTATTTTCAGGATTTTCAATAAAAAGATATAAAAGATTATCCAAGGGAATAATTAAAAAAAATATATTTTGAATAATCGATAAAGTATTTAATTCAATAGGAAATAGAAACATAATATCATTTTCATTACTAATTGTTAAACCTAAACAAGCTAGAATAATATAGCATATTGACCATACAAATCCAACTCTAATAATAGAAGTAGTTTTAAATAAAGATAATAATAGTATTAAAAAACTACAACCAATAATAAATGTAAAAATACTGCTTTCTTCATAAAACCAATTTGTTAAAATAATGCTACTATAATAAATAATAAGACTAATTGAAAGAAAAGAATAAATAAAAATAATAAATTTAAAAACTAATTTATTTTTGATGATTTGATAATTTTTATAATCTTTTTTAAAAAACAGCATTAAAAATAGAAAAGGTATTATGGTAAATAAAGGAACTAGCCAAGAATATTTAGTATAATTGTTCATTACTAAAGATGAATAAGTAAGATTTGCTAAGTTGATATTAAAGGTTATCATGTTTAAATAAAACATAATTTGGGATGATATTCTGTTTTTCATTGTTTCACCTAATATTATTTTTAACTCTAATAATATTTTTATACAAATCTTTCTATTTAAACTTTTTTATCAAAATAAAGTTAAAACTATATAAAAAATAGTCAATAAAAGGATACTTAAAAATTCGAAAAGTATTATAAATAATGAAATAAAAGTAAAATAAGAGGTTTTTATTTTTAAAGTTTTTATGGTAAAGTATTTATACATTCAATAATATCAGAAAGAGGTTAAAAATGTTAAATAATGTAATTTTAGTAGGAAGATTAGCAGGAGATCCTGAAGTTAGGATGTTAGATAGTGGATTATCTGTTTGTAATATAACACTTGCTGTAACAAGAAGTTTTAAGAATTCTAATGGTGAATTAGAAGTGGATTTCATAAAATGTACATTATGGGAAGGAATAGCAAGTGCTGCTGCTGAATATTGTAAGAAGGGATCGATTATAGGAATTAAGGGAAGGTTGATTTCTAAAGATTATGTAATATCAACAGATGCAGATGAAGAGAAAAAAACCATTAAAATTGTAGAAGTCGTAGGCGAGAGAGTTTCATTTATAAAAATATGATTTTCAAAAAAAGTTACCCTATTTAAAACAAAAAAAGAATCATTATGATATAATAAACTAAAGAAAAAGAGCTGAACATTGTATAGCAATTAACATGTTTGGTACCCGATATATGTATTAAATAAAAATAGATTTTTAGCATGTTGTATGGTTTAGGTAAAAGGATTTTTTTGATATGTTAATTATTGATAGTTTGTTAAACTTTTAACAATAATAAAAAATGAAAGGAGAAACGTAGACAATAGGATTTCTACTTGACTAATTATTATGAAGCAATATTTAGATTTATGTAAAACCGTTTTAAGTAAGGGAACAATTAAAGCAGATCGAACTGGGACTGGTACTATTTCTTATTTTGGATGTCAAATGCGTTTTGATTTATCTGAAGGATATCCCTTATTGACTACTAAAAAAGTACATTTACCTGCTATTATTCATGAACTATTATGGTTTATTAAAGGTGATACAAATATTAAATATTTAGTGGATAATAATGTGCGAATTTGGAATGAATGGCCTTATGATAAATATACTAAACTTCCTGAATATCAAGGCGAGACATTAGAAGAGTTTGTTGAAAAAATTAAAAAGGATACTGATTTTGCTTTAAAATATGGTGATTTAGGCCCTGTCTATGGCAAACAATGGCGTGCTTTTGGGAGTCCTGAAGGGAAAATGGTCGATCAATTAGGAAAAGTAATTGAAGAAATTAAACATAATCCAAATTCTAGAAGACTAATAGTTAATGCTTGGAATCCTATTTATATTGACGAGATGGCTTTACCTCCATGTCATATGATGTTTCAATTTTATGTAAATAATGGGAAATTATCATGTATGTTGTATCAACGTTCTGCAGATATTTTTTTAGGGGTACCTTTTAATATTGCTTCATATGCATTATTAACCATGATGATTGCTAAAATTTGTAATTTAGAATTGGGTGAATTTATTCATACTATAGGTGATGCCCATATTTATACTAATCATTTTGAACAAATTGAGCGTCAATTAAAAAGAGAACCTCGTGAATTACCAAAAATGATTATTCATGGTAATCAAAAAAATATAGAAGATTTTAAATATGAAGATTTCGAACTTGTGGGATATAATCCGCATAAAGGAATTAAAGCAAAGGTGGCTGTATGATTTCAATTATTGTGGCTATTGGGAAAAAAGGGATAATAGGTAAAGGAAATGATTTACCTTGGTATTATCCTGAGGACTTAAAATATTTCAAAAAAATGACGTTTAATAAATCGGTTTTTATGGGATACAATACATACCTATCTATATACAATCGAAATGGGAAAGCATTGCCTAATCGAACTAATTATGTTTTAACATATGAGGATACTTTACCAGGGGAAGGTATTGTAGTAAAAGATTTAGAGCAATTCACAAAAAAACATGAAGAAGAAGTTTTTTGTATTGGGGGGAAAATGATTTACAAAATGGTTCTTCCTTATGCAAAACGTTTGTATATTACAAGAGTAAATAAAGAATATGATGGAGATGTTTATTTTCCTGAATATGATGAATCTCTTTTTGAATTAATTTCAAGTATAGAATCGGGAGATTTAACATTTGAAGTTTACGAAAGAAAAGCTGATGTTAAATAACCTCAAAAAAAGTCTAAAGTTAATACCTTAGACTTTTTTAAAAAATAGTAATAATTATGATTATATTATTATAAAAATAGGCAAGTCTACACTAGACGTGATAGTTTTATAACTTAAAAATAGTGAAAAAATTTTTTTATATTAAATTAAAATTTTCTTCTTGACAATTTAAAATCATTTTTTGAAATTTATTGTCATCATATATTAAGAAATTTAAAGATGCATTGGGAATTCCAGAATCAAATTTAAGAGTATTATCATGAGGAATAAGTAATGATTTTATGAAATGTGAATGTGATACGATTAGAATATTTTTCCCTTGATAGTTTTTTAAAACTTTATTTATAAAAGATGTACCACGATTTATTATGTCCTGTTCACTTTCTTCATTTGAAAAAAAGTTTTTCTCAATTAAATAGTAGTTTTCTTCTGTTATTGGAAGACCTTCTGCTTCTCCAAATGAACGTTCAATAGCAAGTTCATCAGTGATTATTTTCTTTTTGTAGTTAATAGTTTGACAGATGATTTCAGATGTTTGATAAGCTCTAATTAATGGGCTGCTAATTATGATGTCCCATTTAATAGGACATTTTTTTATTAGTTCAGCAGTTTTATTAGCTTGAGAAATACCAATACTATTTAATGGGAGATTGCTTCGCCCTTGGAAAGTACGTGATTTATTACCATTTGTTTGACCATGTCTGATGCAGCAAATTATTGTTTTCATTTCTAACTCCTATATTTATTAATTATCATATTTTGATTATATCATAAATATTAATTAGAATAATATTTAACATAAATGTTTGCGTTTTCATCTGGTTTATGATACAATATTAGCACTAACAGAAAGAGGTAAAATTATGTATAGAATGGTTGATTTAATTATCAAAAAACGCGATGGATTAATTTTAACGAAAGAAGAAATAAAATTTATTATTGATGGATATGTAGATGGTTCTATACCTGATTATCAAATTTCGGCTTTGTTAATGGCGATTATTTATAATCCTTTGAGTGATGATGAAATTTGGGCTTTTACTGAATCAATGCTAAAAAGTGGAGAACAAATCGATTTGACCAAAGTTTCTGGTATAAAAGTTGATAAGCATTCAACCGGTGGGGTAGGAGATAAGACAAGTTTAGTAGTAGGACCTATTGTTGCTTCTCTTGGCATAAAAATTGCCAAAATGAGTGGTAGAGGATTAGGGCATACAGGGGGAACTTTGGATAAACTTGAATCAATTCCAGGATTTAAAATTGAAATTGATAGTGAAAAGTTTTTTAAACAAGTAAATGAAATAGGTTTATCTATAATTGGACAAAGTAAAAACATTACTCCAGCCGACAAAAAACTTTATGCATTACGTGATGTAACTGGAACTGTTGAATCAATTGGGTTAATTGCTTCTTCAATTATGTCTAAAAAACTTGCTTGTGGAACTGATTATATTGTTTTAGATGTTAAAGTAGGTAATGGGGCATTTATGAAAAATGTTAATGATGCTACTTTATTAGCAGAAAAGATGGTAAAAATTGGTAAAAAGGCAGGGCGTAATACAGTTGCAATTTTAACTGATATGGAACAACCATTAGGATTTGCGGTAGGAAATGCTTTAGAAGTGATTGAAGCCATTGAAACTCTAAAAGGCAATGGACCTAAAGATTTTGATTTATTGTGTCGTTCATTATCTGCTGAAATTTTATTAGTTTCTAAAATGGCTAATAATGTTGAAGAAGCAGAAAAAATGGTTTCAGAGGCAATTGATAGTGGTAAAGCGTTGAAAAAATTCGCCGAAATGATTGAATATCAAGGTGGGAATCCTAAAGTAATTGACGATTATTCAGTATTTACAACTGCTGAAGAAGAAATAGAGTTGATTTATTTAGAGGCTGAAGAATGCTATGTTGAACATATTGATGCTTTAATGATAGGTGAGGCCGCAATGCATTTAGGAGCGGGGCGTGCTACTAAGGAAGATATTATTGATCATGGAGTGGGAGTAGTTTTACATAAAAAGGTCGGAGATCGAGTTTGTCAAGGAGAATGTATAGCGAAAATATATGCTAATCATAAAGGGATTGATATAGCATCTAAAATGGTTATAGATGCTTATCTTATGAGTAAAGAAAAAATTCAAACACATGATGTAATTTTAAAAGTAGTAAGATAAAAAACACCTACTATTAAAAAGTTGGTGTTGAAATATATGAAAACAATGATAAAATAATTTTTTTCAAAGAAAATATAAAGATAACACACACATTTATTCTCATCATTATTAGAGAAAATTTGTGTGTGTTTTTTAACATTTTAGGAATTATTTTTACAACCTCTATTTCATATCTTTAATTTTTATGTTATTATCTTCAATGTATTTTTTAATTTTTTCAGTATTGGCAAATTTTAATTTTGCAATATTATTTAAGACATTGAATCCATAGGATTTGATTAAGCCAACAGCTTGACGATCAACACTAGAAGAAGCTCCTTTTAGTAGATTTACTTGAACTTCTTTAGATAATTCTTTCATAGATTTTAAAAAGGCCGCTCTAGCTAAAATGGATGCTGCCGCAATACTTATATGAACTTTTTCACCTTTAGGTACTAAAATAACAGAATCATTAACCTCTGGAGTCTTTTTTAAATACTCTAGATATTTTTCTTTTGGTGTAAATGCATCAATTAAAATCGCGTCGTACTTTACATTTTCTAGTTTTTTTAGTATACTATTTATAGCTTTGTTATGCAAAGATGCTTTAATAAAATTTAAATTATCGCTATTAGTTTTGTGTAATTCGTTGAATTTAGCAGGTGATAAGACTAAAATAGAGTAAGTAATAATGTTACGTAATTTTAAGGCAATATCGATTATTGCATCGTCCAATAATAGTTTTGAGTCTTTAACGCCTAATTTTTTAAGTTCAGCAATTTGATCACTGCGAACAAAGGCACTACATACGACTATTGGTCCAAAATAGTCACCAGTTCCTACCTCGTCACAACCAATAGCGGTTAAATTTTCGTAAACAGAATAATCTGGGATTTCACTTTTAATGTGAAGTAAAGCGAATTTATCAGCCCAAATATTATATTCGGATGTGTCGTTAATTCCTTGGAATAAGACTGTATTTGTCGCGTAAAAGGTAATAACAGTTTTATCAAGTTTAGCTTTGGCAATTGTATGAGGATTATCATTATAGATGAGATACCCACTATAGTAGTCAAGCATTTCTTGTAATTGGTTTTTCGTAACTTTAATAGTATGGCTCATAATAAATACCTCCCAGCATTATTATATCACAAAAAATGCCAAATTGAGGTGCAAAATGAATAATTTTTTAAAAAAATTAGAGTTAGATTTGATTTTAGAAGAATTAGCAGAATATGCAATTATGCCTATCACAAAGGAAAAAATTTTAAAAATAAGTCCTTTAAATGATTTGAAAAAGATTCAAACATTGTTAGTTGAAACTAATGAGGCTTTATCGATAATTGAAAGACTTGGTAGAGCTCCGATTAATATTATCTCTGATTATCTTCATATAATTAAGATTGCCGTTAAAGGTGGTAAACTTGATGGATTAGAATTATATGAAACTTATCGTTTATATTTAACAATTAGAGAAAACTATCAACATTTAAATTATTTAGAAAAAGAAAATATTCCTTGTGATTATTATAAGAATTACATTAATAAATTATATATTAATGAATATTTAGAGGATAAAATAAAAAAATCTATTGATGAAGATGGCTATATATTGGATGATGCTAGCCCTGTATTGAAAAATATTCGTCAAAAACTTCGTTCAATTGATACAAGAATTAAGGCAAAATTACAAGAAATTATTAGTAAAGAAGTTACTAAACTATCTCAATCAACTGTTTCTATACGTAATGATCGTTATGTAATCCCTGTTAAAGCAGAATATAAAAATGTTATTAAAGGTACAATTCAAGATGTATCAGCTTCCAATCAAACTTTTTACATCGAACCGATAGCTATTATGGAATTGACTAATGAAAAACAAAAATTAATTCGCGAAGAAGTTAAAGAAATTGATAAAATTTTAAGCGAATTATCTCTTTTAATAGGTGAAAATTTTGAAGTTTTAAAAAGTAATTTTGAAATTATTAGAGAAATAGATTTTATTTTTGCTAAAGGGATGCTCGCATTTAATCAAAATGCACGACTTGTTAGTATTAATAATCAACATATTATGGAGTTACGCAATGCGCGACATCCTTTATTAAAGGTCGAAAAAGTTATTCCGAATAATATTAGTTTTGATAACTATTTAGGTATAGTCATTACTGGACCTAATACTGGTGGTAAAACTGTTCTTTTAAAAACAGTAGGATTACTTTGTTTAATGACTAAGTGTGGGTTATTAGTTCCAGCTGATGAGACGAGCAATATTATGATTTATGATAAAATATGTTGTGATATAGGTGATGATCAAAGTATTCAAGCTAATCTTTCAACTTTTTCATCACATATGAAAAACATTACTAATATAATTAATATGGTGACTCCTAATTCGTTAGTACTGTTTGACGAAATAGGTGGAGGAACAGATCCTGATGAAGGAAGTAAACTTGCTATTGCAATCCTTAATTATTTAATTAGAAATAAGATTAGTTTCATTACCACAACTCATTATTCAGAACTAAAAGCATTTGCTTATGATAATGAATTAGTAGTTAATGCTTCAATGGAATTTAATCAAAATACCTTATCACCAACTTATAAATTAATAATTGGTATACCTGGGGCATCTAATGCCTTATCTATTGCTTCTCATTTAGGATTAAAAAAAGAGATAGTTGATGATGCTAGAATTCGTTCCATAACCGCTAATAATGATTTAAAAAATCTAATGATAAAACTTGAAAAACGTTCATCTAAATTAATAGAAGAAGAAAAACAACTTAAAAAATTAGAAAAAGAACTTATTGTCACAAAGCAAGATTATGAACAACGAATAGAGACTTTAGAAAAAGAAAAGCAAATAATTATTGAAAAGACAAATTTAAAAGCAGAAAAGCAGTTAGATGATATTGCTCTTAAAGCTCAAATAATTTTAGAAGAGTTGAAAGAGTTGTATTTTAAAGAAAATTTAAAACCACATGAAGTAATTGCGGTAAAAAAAGAATTAGATGAATTAGCAGAATTTAATTTGCCAGTTGAGCCCAAACCTAAATCAGTAAAAAGTGATATTCGTTTAGGAGATGATGTTTATGTCAGCCGTTATGATCAGTATGGGAATGTTGTTAAAATAATGAAAAACGGATCATATGAAGTATCACTTGGTAATGTTACGATGATTTTAAAAAAAGATGCTTTAGAAGTTATAGATAAAATACCAGATTCCAAAGTTCCTAAAGTAAAAATTGAAAAAACGAAAGTTATTAGCTCCGCTAAAATGGCTCTTTCTTTAGATTTGCGTGGGGAACGATATGAAGACGCCAAAGAGCGACTTCAAAAGTATTTTGATGATGCAATATTAACAGGATTAAAACAATTTACTATTATTCATGGATATGGAACTGGAACAATACGTACTCTAGTCCAAGATTATTTAAAGAAGAATAAAAATGTTCAATCATTTAGATATGGTGGTGCTGGTGAAGGTGGAATGGGGTCGACAGTAGTTACCTTAAAATAAACAATTTAAATGGTTGAAAACATTTACATTTTTTGTTATAATATATGTAGAAATTAAAAAGGTGAGGTGTTGTAAAATGAATTTTGATGAAAAAAAGAAATATGTAGATGAAAACCTTAAGTATGTCCCTGCCGAAGAGCTTGCATTATGGGAAAACAACTTTGCTTGTGTTTATGCGAGAAACTCTAGTTGTATGGAAGGATATAACATTACCTTAGAAGAAGTTGTGTCTATCACTAAAGGATTTAGTGTTAAATGTGATGGAACATTAGGAAGAAGTGTTCACAATCATTACCTTGCATTTAATATGGTTAAAGACTATGCCAAAGAAAATAAAGAATTAACCGAAGATTTCTTTAAAGATGTTCATGAAAGAGTAGTATCAGGCATCATTCCTGGGGGATTATATCGTAATGTAGATATTAGTATCAAAGGTTCTCATCATACACCTTGTAGTTATATTAAAGTTTATGATCGTATGAATAAATTTTTCTATGATATCAACAATTATCAAGGAACAGATATTGAAAGAGCAGCATATGCTCATTTACAAATTGCGAAAGTTCATCCATTCCTCGATGGTAACGGAAGAATGGCACGGCTAATGATGAACTATGTATTAATTTCAAGTGGATATTTACCTTTGAGCATTCCTCTAAAATATCGTGAACAATATTTTAATAGTTTGGAAGAATTCAAAGTAAATAAGACAGTTGAACCATTTATGACTTTAATGATGGAACGTCTTGAAAGAGAATATGAAAAAATGATTGATGTTATCAATCGTTATAAAAAATAAAAAATTAGAAAACATGCGATGCACCCTATTTCTTGAACACATACAAAAAGTATGATAAAAATCCAAGAAAATGGTGCATTTTCTATGTTGAAAAAAATCCTAGTATTTAAAGGCTTGTAGACAAGATATTGGAGATACAGATAATTGAAAATAAGTGAAAATGATGATGTACTTTTTTAGTGCATCATTTGTGTTATAGTTAATTAAGAATTTAATAATTTAAAAAGAGGTTATTATGATAGATAATAAAAAAACGTCGATTTTATTAATTTTGAAAGTTTTACAAGAATATACTGATGAAAATCACTATTTAACATACCATCAAATAATTGATAAAATTTATAATCTTTATGGTATAAAATTAGAGCGAAAAAGTGTCGCAAACTCCATAGAATTACTCCAAGAATTAGATTATGATATTGAAAAAAAAGATCGTGGAGGTGTATGCTTATTGTCGCGTGATTTAGAAAAAAGTGAAGTGACATTTTTAATTGATGCAATCTTTTCATCTAAAAGTATACCGGGTAAATATGCTAAAGAATTAGCAGATAAAATATCTAAAAATTTAAGTATTTATGAGCGTAAAAATTATGAGTACTTACATAAAACATCCGAAATTAATCGTACTAGTAGTAGTGAGATATTTTTAAATGTTGAGTTAATCCAAGAAGCTATTGATAAAAAGAAAAGAATTTCTTTTCAATATTTAACTTATAATAGTTGTGGTGAAAAAATTCCTAAGATGGATGGTTATGAATATTCAGTATCACCATATTATTTAATAAATAATTATGGACATTATTATTTGCTTTGTAATTATCGTTCTAAATATGCTTTTATTCAAACTTTTAGAATAGATTATATGACAAACCTTAAAATTGATGAAACTAGGGATATTAAACCATTAAAAACTTTGGATGAAAGTTTAAAGAATTTTTCACTTACTGAATATTTAAATGAACATATTTATTTATTTGGAGGTGAGGCAATAGAAGTAAAGCTTCAAATAAAAGATCCTTCATCTATCACTTATATCTATGATTGGTTTGGTAATATTAAAATTTATAATGAAAATGGTATAATAACAACAACTTTAAAATCAAATGAAAATGCTCTTTTATTTTGGCTGTTGCAATATGGTGAATATTTTAAAGTAATAGAACCAGTATCATTTAAAGATAAATTAATTGAAAAAGCCAAGAAGGTTATTGGAGAATAATTTTGATGAGAAATTAATTGTGAAAAAAGTATTAACGATACTATAATTTGTTTAACTATAATTATCATTACATACTTGTTTTATTTTTTTTAAAAATTTAAATAAGCAGCTTCCAAAAAGGAGCTGCTTTTATTTATGTCAACGTTTTTAAAAATTTTCTTTTATTTATTGACATATAAAAATTTATGATATATACTACAGATAGTACAGATAATACAGAAAGTACAGAGGTGATTATAATGAAAATTACTTTGAAGGGCAAAGAAAATGTATATGAACAAATTGTAAGTGAATATAGAAGATACATTTTACTTAATGTTATCCGTTATGATGAAAAATTGCCTTCCTGTCGTGCTCTCGCAATAGATTTAGGAATCAATCCCAATACCGTAGCTAGAGCATATAATGTATTGGAAAAAGAAGGGTATATTAAGGTTATTCCGAAAAAAGGAGTATATGTTTCATACAAGGCTGACAATTCAGAAGATTTGAGTAATAAAAAAGTTGAAATTATGTCTTTTATGCAGAAAATGAAAAAAGCAGGTATCAAGTATGAAACCTTAACCAAAATCTTGGACGAAGCATATGGAGGTGAAGAAGATGATTAAGATAATTAATCTATCGAAAAGTTTTAGTGATAAACAAGTTTTGAAAGATTTAAATTTAGAAATTGAAGAAGGAAAAATTTTTGGATTAGTAGGAATTAATGGTGCTGGTAAATCAACATTATTAAGACTAATTAGTGGAATATATCAAGCAGATCAAGGAAGTATTATTATAGATGGTGAAGAAGTTTATGAAAATGAAAATATAAAGAATAAAATTTTCTTTTTGCCTGATGAACCATATTATTCTGCTAATACAACTCCATTATCTTTAATTGATTTATATCAAACTTTTTACGATTTTGATATAAATGAATATTTAAATTATTTAAAATATTTTGCTTTACCATTAAAAAAATCAATGCATAATTTTTCTAAAGGAATGAAAAGACAAGTTTTTATTTCTTTGGCTTTATCTATTAAACCTAAATATTTGTTATTAGATGAAGCTTTTGATGGACTAGATCCTTTAGCTCGTTTAACATTTAAAAGAACTTTAATAGATTTGGTAGCTAATAATGACACAACGGTTATTATTTCTTCACATTCGCTGCGAGAATTAGAAGATATTTGTGATAGTTATGGGCTTATTGATAATATGACAATTACTTCATCAGGGGATATTAATGAAACTCTAGAACAATTACATAAGTACCAAGTTGCTTTTGAATATATACCAAATAGAGAAGATTTCGATATGAGTTTTATTTCTTATCATCAAGATTCTCGAATTATTAAAGTAGTTGTTAGAGATGACTTTAAAATATTTGAAGCAAAAATTAAAAAATTTAATCCATTATTAATTGATGAAATAAAAATAGATTTTGAAGAGTTATTTATCATTCAAGTAGAAAGTCGAGGGTACTTAAATGTTAAAAATGATTAAACATTATCTTAAAAAAAGAACTTTATTCATATTTATTATTTCTATTTTTTCCTTATTGTTATCATTTGTAATTGTTCATAGTAGGAAATTTTTACTTACATATTATATAGAAGATAATGTATATCGTGAAGGACCTGCCGACTTCCCAGTAAGTTTTATTACTACGATGGCTTGTATTTTTTGTACAATAATTCCTATTTTTGAATTTTCATTCAAAATGAGTAAAGTAAATATTGATCAAATGTATAGTTTACCGATAAAACGTGAAAAGCTTTTTCTTGCGAAATACTTTGTTGGATTAATTGAAACTTTAATTCCCATAACAATTATTTCAATAGATTCTCTTTTAACAGTAGTTTTTTCTGAACACATGTTTGAACTTAAGTATTTTGTACCCTATTATTTTTGTTTAATTGGTTTATGTTTTATTTTATATTCAACGATTGCGTTTTTCTTTACGAGAGGTAACACGTTTATTGATGGAATTATAAATGTTATTTTTATCATATTTTTCTTTGTAATTTTTTCTTTAGCATTAAATAGAACTATTTTTTATGGAAATAAAGGATTGTTAGAAGTAGAAAATTATTTTATATATTCACCTTTATCTTTAATAGCCGATTTCTTTAATAAAAAAATGATTGAAAAGGCCATTATCTCTATTGGATATCAATACTTTAATTCTATAATGTTTAAATTATCTGATATTATATCTATAATTGTAATGGTTATAGTGGGCTTAGTATCTTTTGTTTTATTTATCCTATTAAATAAAAAAGATAAAGCTGAAAATTGTATGCAAATTACTAATTCTTGGTTTTCTTATCGTTTTATGATACCAGCATATATTAGTATGATAATAATGATTGGAGGAGACAATATTACCTATGAAACGTTAATTTATATTTTAATTGGTGGTTTTACTGCTTATTTACTTTACCGCAGAAACTTAAAGTTTAAGAAAACTGATTATATTACTTTTATCGTATGTATTGTGTTGGCTTTACTTATATCATATGTGTTTTCAAAAATAAATGAATCAACTAATCACTATTGTGATATGTTCAATCTTAATAGTATTTAGAATATATGTAGGATCTTGTGAGAAAAACGATTCAAATTATAATTATTTTAGGAGGATTATTATTAAACCTTTCTTCATGTAATATATTTCATTCACATCAATATATTGAGAAAATTGTTGATCCGACATGTACTGAAGAGGGGAAAATCTCTTTAGAGTGTAGTTGTGGAAAAATCAAGAAAGAAGAAATAATTGAAAAGACCAATCACTCATTTGATGAAGGGACAATTACAAAAGAAGCAACATGTGAAGAAGAAGGAATCAAAATTTTTATTTGCACAAAATGTAATTATTCTAAAGGACAAAAACTTGAAAAAGTTGATCATCAAGGGGTTTATATTCCAGCTGTTTCACCAACATGCCTCAAAACTGGGACTAATGCTGGATATCAATGCAAATGGTGTGATAAAAAGTTAAGTGGGTTAGAAACATTACCAGTTCTTGAACATGATTATTTAAAAGGAATTTGTAAAATTTGTGGTGATACTACATATAGTGATGGTTTAGTCTATGAATTGGATGTCCAAAATCGTACATATACGATAATTAATGTTGGAACATGTAATGATGAAAATATTATTATACCTGCATATTATAATGGCTTGCCAGTTTCGAGTATAGGAGAAAAGGCATTTTATGGGTGTAGTTTTATAAAAACTGTTACTTTTGAAAATGAAATAGATGATATAAAAATAGGTGAAGAAGCATTTGGGTTTTGTTTTAAATTAACTGATGTTATCAATACGGAAAAGATAATCAGTATAGGTAAAGGGGCTTTCTCGGGATGTTTTAATTTGAGAAGTTTTAATTTAGGTAAAGATTTTTATCACTTACAAGGAAGAGCTTTCGGGAGTTGTTCCAACTTAAAACTTTCAATAGACGAGGATAATCCTTACTTTGAACTAGTGAATGATGCAATATATTCAGAAGATATGAAAATTTTATATCTATGTTTACCTTCCCAAAATAATACATCATTTGTTATTCCGAAAGAGGTAGAAATAATATATTCATATGCATTCTTTAACCTTGAAATTGAAAAGATTATTTTTGAAGAAGATAGTCAGGTAACTAAAATTGGTGATTATGCGTTTGGATATTGTTCTGTTAAAGAAATTAATTTAGGAGAACTTAAAAATTTAAAAACAATTGACAATAATGCTTTTTTTAATACTAATCAACTGACTGAAATTATTATTCCTGAAAATGTTAAAAGTGTAGGGTTTTATGCCTTTTATGGCTGTGATAGTTTGACAATTTATTGTGAAAGGACTATGGAACCAATTGGTTGGCATTCTAATTGGAATGGTAGTAATTGTATAGTAGTTTGGGGATATAAAGAGTAAAATAATATAAATATTTAAATTCCCCTTTAAGGTGCAATATTTGCCTAATTAGTTATTGTTAATCTACTAAAACTTTGTTATAATGTAAGTGGATATCCAAATAAACTACTTAAAAGGAGAATAAATTATGGAAAATATAATCGGAAAAAAATTACAACAATTAAGAATTAATAAGGGCTTATCTCAAATAGATTTAGCTAATTATTTTCATGTTTCACATCAAACTGTTTCGAAATGGGAAAATGGGGTTAATATTCCCGATGTTATAACTTGCTTACAAATTGCTAATTTTTATGGAATTTCATTAGATTATTTAATGGATAATGTTACAAAAGAAGCAATGGAGATAGATATTAAAATTAATAAAGAGGCAGAAAACTGTGTTTGGACGGATAGCTTAGTAGAAAACACAATTGCACCTGTTTCTTATATGAATGGAAAACGTCATCGTACAGGAGCAAAAACGAAATATTGGTATGTTGAAAGAGAACAAAGTGGTTATGGACTTGGAAAACATAATATTTTAGCAATCAATCGTGAAGGTAAAATTATATATTTTACGAATGATTGTTATGGATATACAGGTTTTGAATATGATAACGGATATCAAGCAAAACCTTATGCTTTAAAAAATGAATGTTTAATAATTGGGGATAATTATAAACCATGGACAGGAAATAATCCAATACGTAATGTTTCTGATTCAGAACTTGTTATTCCAACTGGAGGAATGGTGATTATTTTAAATGTTTTTAGTGAAGATACCAATAAAGTTATGGATTTTATTTTAAGTAGAATTCAATATCGAGAATATCAAAATGCAATAAGAAATAATCAATATAATCGGTTTTTTAGAAGTTTTATTTATGGAGATTTGGATGACGTTTTTTTTGAAATTAAAGATGGCAAATTACGGATAACTAAAAATGTTGATTTAAATAATGGTAATTTAAGTTTAGAAATTAAAAATTATATTGATAGTATTACGGCTGTTTATGAACAAAAAATGAAAGATTTAGAGGCAAAAATAATAGATTTAGATGATCGAATTGAGGATTTAGAAGATCAAATTGATAATTAAAATATTCCATGTAGAGTATCATATATTGTAATAATTTAACGTTTCCCTTTAAAAAACAAAAATAAAATGTTATAATTATTGTGAGTAGAAAGAAGGTACTTGTGTGAATAACAAAATAGAACTTATTAGTTACAAGCATAATGGTGACCTTCATCGTGTATGGCAACAAGCTTTTGTTGTTAAGGAAACGAATGATTCAATAATAGTAATAAATGATCGCGTAAATGTAGTAGATGGAGATGGACGACGTTGGAAAACAAAAGAACCAGCGGTATGTTATTTCTATAAAAACTTTTGGTTTAACATTATTTGTATGTTGCGTAATAATTCTATTTATTATTATTGTAATTTAAGTTCACCATATGTTAAAGATGTTGAAGGCTTAAAGTACATTGATTATGAATTAGACGTAAAAGTATTTCCAAGTGGTGATTGTTTGATTTTAGACCGTGATGAGTTTGAATTTAACAAGATAGATATGAATTATTCACCAGAACTGGTTAATATTGTCGAAAAACAACTTCAAGTGTTATTAGAACGTATTGATAAAAAAATGGATCCATTTAACCAAGAATGTGTACTTAAAGATTATGAAGCTTATCAACAATTGAAAAAAGTTAATGAAACAAAGGAATATGGTTTTTTAAAGGAGTAACTACTTTTAAAAAACTTTTTTCTTTTGTCATATTATAAATAATAACTTCATAAATTAGAGTAGAACAACTAATTGTTATATGGGATAAATATGGATGAAAGTGAGTAATAAGATGATAGAAGTTGTCCCCCCATTTGTATGGGCTTCTAATCTTAAGTTGTGAAGTTATGAATGAAGATATAATTCAAGATGTCGCCAAAAGAACTAAAGGCGAAATTTATTTAGGTGTAGTAGGAGCGGTTAGAAGTGGAAAAAGTACCTTCATTCGCCGCTTTATGGAACAAAAAGTTTTACCACTTATTAGTGATCAAAGTTTATACACTAAAATTCAGGATGAATTACCTCAAAGTGCTGATGGTAAAAATATTATGACTGTTGAACCCAAATTCATTCCAAGTAATAATATCAAAATTACGATTTCAGATGATGTGAATTTTTATGTTAGATTGGTTGATTGTGTGGGGTATGTTATTCCTTCTGCAAAAGGTTATCAAAATGAAGATGGAAGTAGTAGAACAATTCAAACACCATGGTCAAATGAAGAAATGCCATTTGAAGAAGCGGCTTGTTTAGGAACTAAAAAGGTCATCGAAAGTCATACTAATATAGGTATTGTGGTAACTAGTGATGGCTCATTTGGAGAATTTACTAGAGCTGAGTATGAAGAAATAGAAGAAAAAATAATTAATGAATTGAAAGAGTGTAAAAAACCATTTGTTATAGTATTAAATTCTGCTTATCCATATAATCAAAAAACTTTAAATTTAAAAGCCGAATTAATGGATAAATATGGCGTTTCAGTAGTTATCTTAGACGTGGTAAATATGCAAGAAGAAGATATTGATAATTTATTAAAAATGGCATTAGATGAATTTGATATTGAAGAATTAAATATTAATTTACCAAATTGGGTTAATGCTTTAAATGATGATATTTCTTTTAAAAATAATTTTAATCAGGAATTATCAACTACTACTGGATGTTATCGTAAGATGAAGGATGTATTTGCGATACAAGAAGCATTTAAAAATTCAGGTTTATTTGAAAATGTTGAAATTATTGATATTAACCCGGGAACTGGTATTGTTAACTTAGATTTAAATTGCAGTGAAGAAATATATAATCAAGTTGTTGAAGAAATATTAGGTGGCAAAGTTGATGACAAAGAACACTTTATTCAAACAATTCAAGATATGCAAATTGCTAAAAAGACATACAATAAAGTTGGTACGGCTTTAAAAGCAACAGAACAATGTGGGTATGGAATCTCAATTCCTGATGTTAAAGATATGATTTTAGCTACTCCTGAATTAATTAAACAAGGCGGAAGATATGGAATCAAAATAAAGGCGACTGCGCCTGCTATCCATTTAGTACAAGTTGAAGTAGAATCAACGTTTGAACCTATCATTGGATCTATTGAACAATCACAGGCTTTAATTGATCATATGCTTTCAGATTATGAGGAAAATCCTGAAAAAGTTTGGAATAGTGAAATATTTGGACGTAAATTATGTGATGTTATTAATGATGGTATTCGGGCTAAAATAAATTCAGTACCAGATATTGTCCAATGTAAATATAAAGAATCATTATCTAAGGTTGTTAATAATGGTCGTGGGGGAGTAATTTCAATTATTTTATAAAATATTAGGAAATTAAAGTAGAAATATTTTAATTTCTTTTTTTTAGGCAATCGGTAAATTTTGTGATATAATGTAATTAATTGTCGTGCAACTTTGATTTAAAGGAACTTAATAAGATATTTTAATATCTTGTTTTAAATGTAAAAAAATGACGTTTTTAAATATCAAATAATATAAGTTATTGAGTAAAATATTGAAATATTAGGCTAGTTTTATTTTAAGATTGATATTTTTAAAGAAAATATATGGAGATAGTTTCTATAAAATAATAATTATCAGAAATTATAATATATTTTAGAATAGTATTAAATGAAAGGAGAAACGTAGATAGTAAGAAATTCTACCTAGTTGATGTATTATGAAAAAAAAAGATATAGTTGAAGTAATCTATCAAAATACAGAATATAAAAAAGCAGACATTGAAGATATTGTGGGAATGGTTTTTGAAGTAATGAGTGAAGGACTAGTAGTTGAAGATAAGATTATGATTTCTAATTTTGGAACTTTTGAAAAAGTTTATCAAGAAGAATACATGGGAGTACATCCAGTAACTGGTGCTCCTCAAAAAAATCCTCCTTCATATCGAATTAGATTTGTTTCTAGTAAAAACTTAAAAGATATTATTAATCAACGAAAATAAAAAAGGGGCTGTTAAATAACCTATTAATTTAGGTGAGCCTCTTTTTTCTTAT
>CAYLLO010000014.1:0-30748 GCA_964384805.1 uncultured Staphylococcaceae bacterium
TTTCAGTTTATTCTATTAAAAATTCTTAGAATATGAATAGTATAAAAATTCATACTAAATTAAACTAGAAAAGGAGAATAGTAAAATGGCAGCAAAAGTGTATTTAGCAAAAAGTAAATATGATGCGGATTATAAAGTTTGCTTTGTTGATAGTAAATTTCAAGAAAAGAACGCCGATATCATAGCAGGAGGAAAACTAGTCAATAGTAAATTTTCAGCAGACGTAAGTGTCTTTATTGTAAATAGTAAATATGATGCACAAATATTAATTACAAGACAAAAATTTCCAAGATAAAAATAATTGTTGTTAGAAAAATATGACTATCAAAAATTCTAGTTATAAATACCAATAAGATTTGATAGTTGAACAAAATTGTATATTTTTATTTATGATATACTTTTATTAAAGTTAATTGGTAATTTTAACTTTTTTGGTTGGTTTATATTTGACTGTAACATAAGGAGTTTGAAACTGAAGCGAATCACTCTGGTCATAGAAGAAAAAAAGGAGATTATATTTATGGAAGCAAAAATTTTAAAATTATTAGAAATATTAAGTACTGAAAATATTAAGTATTATCAAATTCCTAAATATCAAAGGGGGTATTCATGGGGAAAAAAAGAATGTACAACATTATTTAATGATATAATAGAAAATCATGAGGGGTACTTTCTAGGCTCTATTATTGGTGTACGAGTAAAAAAACATAGTTTTGAGCCTATGACTTTTCAATTAATTGATGGACAACAAAGAATTACATCTTTATCGCTTTTGTTACTAGCGTTATATTCAAAAATAAAGAAATTTAGTAATCAATTAAATAAACAGCAAAGAAAAAAATTTGAAAACATAGAAGAAATGCTTGTTCATATTTCTGAAAATGAAAATGAATATCTTCCACGTTTGACTTTACAAGTTTTAAATGGTAATAATAATGATTATTTAAAATTATTATTTAATGCAGAACTTTTTGATAAAGATTTTATAACAACAAATTTTGGAAATAGAAAAATTGCTATTTGTTATAATTTATTTAAGGAATTAATTGGAAAATATGTTGATGAAAAAACCATAGAAGGCAATAATACAATAACTGTTTTATTCAATTTAGAAAATAAAATTAAAAATATACAATTAGTTTTTATAGATGTCAATGATAATAAAAATGCATATATGTTATTTGAATCATTAAATAATAGAGGACTTCCTTTGTCTGCGATTGATTTAATTAAAAATAATTTAATAAGTCTATCAGATGATCCTAATAATCCAAAAAAAGCAGAGAAATGTTATGAACAATGGGAACATATATTAGAATACTTAACAGATAATTATGGAATAAGAGAAAGATTTTTAAGACAGTATTATAATGCCTTTAGAGAGGAAATTAATGCTCCATATAAATGTGATAGTAAAAAATATTATTTTGGTAATTTGGCCACAAAGACAACATTACTAGAAATTTATGAAGAACTTATGAAAAAAGACTTTCAACATCTACTTGATGATTTAGAAGCAAAAGCAAAAATATATTCGATATTAATTAATAATTCTCAAGAGAAAATTGGTGAGAAATTAAAAAAATCTTTATATAATTTAGAACATATTCAAGGAGCACCAGGGTATTTATTATTACTTTATATTTTTAATTATGTAAAAGAACTTGAATTATCAGAAGATAATTTGGTTGATATTGTTAATTATGTAGTAAGCTTCTTTGTAAGAAGAAATATAACTGATTATCCTGCAACTCGTAATTTGATTAAGTTATTTACGGATTGTATAGATGTTGTTAAAAAATATAAAGGCACTGCATTAGTTACAGAATTAAAACTATTCTTGAAACGAAATGCATCTACTGATGATTTATTTGAAGAAAAATTAAGAGGTGATGCATATATCAATAATGTTGAGAATACAAGATTTTTATTAAGTTACTATGAAACGAAATATGAAACTAGTGAAATATTTGTGGATCCATATAAAAAAGAAAATGGAAAATACTATTGGACAATTGAACATATTTTTCCTGAAGGAGATAATATTCCTAAACATTGGATTGATATGATAGCAAATGGAGATAAAATCCTTGCAGAAGAATATTTAAAAAAATATGTACATAAAATTGGAAATTTAACATTAACAGGATACAATCCTAATTTAAGTAATCGATCATTTGAAGAAAAGAAAAAAATAAAAAAAGATAACAAATACATTGGATTTATGAATAAACTTGTTTTAAATGAAGATGTTGTAAAAGAAAAACAATGGACGATAGATTGTATAGAAAGAAGAACGAATAAACTTGTTGATTTCTTTTTAAAAGAATTTACATTATAAAATATTAAAAAATAATTTGATTTTATGTAAATGATTAGATTGGATAAATGAGAGTATTTGTTATAACCATTACTAAAAGTAAATCAATTGATAATTTAGAGAACAAAGGAGGACTATTATGTCATTAGTAAATAAAGATTATTTTGTAAAAGGAACAAGATGGTGGTGGTATTGTATTTTCTTAATAATGTTTAATATTATTTTTCCAATTATTTTAGAAATAATTTTAGGAGTATTTTTTTTAGTCGATGGTGATGATGAACATCTTGTACCATTTATATTGGCAATTCCTTTTATTATTGCATTAGTCATCTTAACAATTATTTTTTTAAAAAATATATTAAATAGAGAACAAGGTTTCTCAATTGTAATGGTTGTTGTTATTTCGATATTGTATTTAAATTTATTATTTTTTGAAGTTGGTGGATTAGCTTCAATTTTATCATACTCCGAATTGGGAACCTTTTCAATGACATTAGTAGCAGCGCCACTTGGTATAGGACCAATATTTTTATTAGGTAATTTTATAATATCTCATATGTATCATAAAAAGGGGATTATACCAGCTAATAAAAAAGATAAAAGATTAACAATATTAGGTATTTCATCAATAGTTTTTTCTTTATTTTATCCGATTATATTAATTGTCATTATTGGTTTTTTCTTGTTTGTTAAATTAATTTCTGGTGATTCATCTAGTCCTATTGGCACTTCAAAAAAATATTACTGCCCCAATTGTCAAAAAATAATTGATAAAGATGATAAGTTTTGTAAAGAATGTGGTTGTATCATAGATAAAAAATAAAATATTGTCTCAATTGAGGCAAAGAAATTTTGTTCATAAAATTGTGTAATAGTAATATTTTATTATAAATAATTAGTCTGATATAAAGTATATCAGACTTTTATTGGTGTGACAGGCCTAGTTAATATCTAGAAAAGTGAAAGTTTTTTTGTGGTAGTGCAAGTAAAACACTAGCTATAATAAGGATGTGTTATTGGAGGAATGTGACCAGGATATTTCTTTTTAATTTGTTCTAAGTCAAAGTTTTGAGAATATTCTTGAGTTTTTACTAATTCTACTAATTGATATAGTTCGATTATTCTATCTTTGGTTTCTTGAGAAATTGTTCTTTTAGGTAATCTTCCACGATTACCATGTACAAAACCATATTTTCCTTCTGCTTTGTAAATTTGTATTAATCTATTAACTTGTCGTAAAGTAATACCAAGTTTAATAGCAGCACGTTTTTTATTTCCATTGTTATCTACTAGATTTTTAATTATTTCATATTTTATTTGTTCCATTGTTCTTAATTCTACTTTCTTCATGATGAATACCTCCGACAGATATTATATCATGATATTTAATATTGGGACATTTTCTAAAACTAATTATTAAGACATTATCATAAAATAAACACAAAACACACTTTTAACGATTATCTTTCTATTGAGAAAATCAACCTTTTATGGTATACTATTAGTGCTATTAAAGAATACAAAATATAAGTAATTTTAAAAACAAAATTAACAATATTTTGTTGCATTTTTAATTATAAGTTAGATAATTAAATATTTAGTAATAGATATAGAAAGAGGATTATATGTTAGAATTTACTGATAAAGTTAAAAACTTAATAGATATAGTTTGTAAGGAAGAAAGCGATAATATTAAAGCTTCAGCAAAATTAATTTTTGATTCTATAAGAGATGGTGGCATTTTACATGTTTTTGCGACAGGACATTCTCATATGATAGCAGAAGAAATGTTTTATCGTGCAGGAGGTCTTGTAGCAGTTGATCCTATTCTTAGACCCTTTCTTATGCAGCATGAAGGAGCCATTAGTAGTACAAAATTTGAAAGATTATCAGGGATTGCAGAGGTAATATTTGAAGGATTGGATAGAAAAGCTCATGACCCTTTTATAATCGTATCTAATTCGGGAATTAATGCAGTTCCCATTGAATTTGCTCAAATAGTTAAAAGTAATAATCATAAGGTGATTGTTATAACGAGTGTTGAAGCTTCTAAAAAATTACAATCTAGAACCAAAGACAATGTACATTTGTATGAATGTGGAGATATTGTGATTGATAATCATGTTCCACAAGGCGATGGAATAATGAAAACAAAATATGGAAATATTGGTGCTGTTTCTTCTATAATTTCTAGTTACATTGCCCAAAGCTTGGTTTTAGAAATAATTAATTTATTTATTGAAAATAATATTACTCCTCCTATATATATGAGTGCTAACTTAGAAGGTGGAGATGAACACAATAAAAAAATATACGAAGAATATAAAAACAGAGTAAAGAGTTTATATTAAAATTATTAGGGTAATTTAAAAATCATTCATTTAAATTATCCTATTTTTATAAAGAATAGGGGGCTAAATATTTTACAATGATTTAAAAATAATGTATAATAATCGTAAAATGCAATATTATAATTGAGAACTAATAATTAGGAGGTACTAGCGTGTATAAAAATTATAAATTAGTTAAAACTCAAAGATTAGATGATATCAATTCAGTAGGGACATTACTTATTCATGAAAAATCAAAAGCTAAAATTTTGTTAATTGAAAATGATGAAGAAAATAAAATGTTCTGTATTGGCTTTAGAACTCCACCACATGATGATACTGGATTACCTCATATTTTAGAACATTCGGTTTTATGTGGCTCTCGTAAGTTTCCTGTTAAAGAACCATTTGTAGAATTAATGAAGAGTTCTTTAAATACCTTTTTAAATGCTATGACTTTTCCAGATAAAACTTTATATCCAGTAGCAAGTTGTAATAATCAAGATTTCGCCAATCTTATGGATGTGTATATGGATGCGGTGTTATACCCTAATATTCATACTAAAGAAGAAATTTTTAAACAAGAGGGGTGGCATTATGAGTTAGAAAGTGAAGATAGTGAATTAACTTATAATGGGGTTGTTTATAATGAAATGAAAGGAGCCTACTCTTCACCTGAGGAAATTTTAGGAAGAGAATCGTTAAATATTTTATTTCCTGATACCGAATATGGAGTAGATTCAGGAGGTAATCCAGATAATATTCCGACTCTTACCTATGAAGATTTTACTAGTTTTCATAAAAAATATTATCATCCATCAAATAGCTATATTATTATCTATGGTAATGTGGATATGGTAGAACGTTTGGAATGGTTAGACAAAGAATATTTATCACATTTTGATGCAATTGAAATTGATTCCACAATTCATGTTCAAAAACCATTTATGGCTGCTCGTGAAAAAGTAGTTGAATATCCAGTAACAATTGAACAAGGGATTGAGAAGAAAACTTATATGTCATATAATGTAGCATTCCCTAACAATGTTAGTGTTACCGAATCATGGGCTTTTGATATTATTACACAAGTATTATTAGAAGCATCTGGGGCACCATTAAAAATGGCATTATTAGCTGAACAAATTGGTGATGTGATTAATGGAAGTTATGATTCATCAATTATGCAACCAGTATTTAGCATAACTGCTCAAAATGCTGATGTTGCCGATAAAGAACGCTTTATAAAAATAATTGAAGAAACGTTAACTAAAATAGTTGAAGATAAACTAGATGAAAAAGCTCTACGGGCGGCTTTAAATCGATATGAATTTAAACTACGTGAGGCTGATTATGGGGGAATGTCGAAGGGTTTAGTTTATGGTATCAACGCTTTAAGTACTTGGTTATATGATGATGAAGATGCTTTTTCATTTTTTGAATTTACCAAAATTTTTGATGAACTAAAAGCTAAACTAGGAACTGGATATTATGAGGAATTAATTAAAAAATATATCTTAAATAATATGCATAAAGCAGTAGTGATGGTTAAGCCAAGTTTAGAAGTTGGAGAACAAAAAACTAAAAAATTAAAAGAAGAATTAGCAACATACAAAGCAAATTTAACAATCGAAGAAGTTCAACAAATTGTAGAAAATACTAAAAAATTAAAAGCATATCAAACAGCACCAGATACTAAAGAAGCATTATCCTCTATTCCACTCCTTAAAAAAGAAGATTTAACATATGATGTTTTACCTCTTTCTAATATTGAAAGTATGATATCAGGAGTTAAAGTTTTACATCATAATATCACAACTAATGGAATTGGTTACTTAAGACTATTATTTAATGTTCTAAATTTACCTGAAAAATATATTCCTTATTTAGGTATTTTTAAATCTTTTTTAGGTAATTTAGATACCGAAAAACATACTTATCAAACTTTAGAACAAGATATTGATATTAATACAGGTGGTATTAGTTATTCTATTTTAACAACTAATAATGATATAGATTATCAAGTTAATCTATCAATTAATGCTAATGCATTGTTTGATAACTTAGGTTATTCATTAGACATTATAAGCGAAGTAATACACACTACAAATTACAAAATGCGAGTACGTGTTAAAGAATTACTAGCTATAGGCTCTTCAATGATGCAACAAATGCTAGTCGGACGTGGTCATGTTCAAAGTTTAACAAGAGCTTTGTCGTATACAGAGCCTACATATTATTTCAACGATGTTGTTGGAGGAATTAGATATTTTGATACAATTACTGATTTGTTAAAAAATTATGATCAAGAATTTGATAATTTATCAGAAATACTACAAGAAATGGCTAATTTAGTTTTTACTAAAGAAAATTTACTCGTAAGTTTCACAGGAACAAGTGATGGATTAAAAAAATTAACAGAGTCATTACCTAAATTTATTGAAAGTTTAACGGATGAGGCGGAAAAAAAGGTGCTATTTGAATTTAAACCTAATAAGTTAAATGAGGGATTTAAAGCACCATATGATGTACAATATGTTGCTTTAACAGGAAATTTTAAAAGAGTAGGACTTCCTTATACTGGAGCTTTACAAGTCTTCCAAAATATGATATCTACAGACTATTTATGGACAAAAGTTCGGGTTTTAGGTGGGGCATATGGATGTATGTGTGGTTTTAAAGCTACAGGTGAAAGTTATTTGGTATCATATCGTGATCCAAATTTAACAAAAACTTTAGATGCGTATCATGATATTGTAGATTATATTAAAAATCTGAAAATAACAGAAGAGGAAATGATAAAATATATTATTGGAGCAGTTGGAAGTTACGATTTCCCACTATCTCCATCTAATAAAGGAGCAAGGTCCTTAGTAGCTTATTTAAAAGGGATAACAGAAGAAGAATTAAAACAAGAAAAAGCTGAAATTATCAATGCCACTTTCGACGATATGAAAAATATTTTGCCATATATTGAAGCAATACTTTCACAAAATAATATTTGTGTAATTGGTAATGACAAAAAAATTGAAGAAGCAAAGGATATTTTTAAAGAAACAAAAATATTACTTAAATAAAGAAGGACAAAAGTCCTTCTTTTCAAACTTTTTGTTTGAATTATTAATTATTATATGCTATAATAAACATAAGTAATCAAGTAAAATGAAATAGGAGATATCAATATGAAAGCAAGTAAGATGTTAATTGCAACACTAAAAGAAGCCCCAAATGAAGCAATTATTTCCAGTCATGTTTTATTATTAAGAGCCGGAATGATTAGAAAACTAGTTGCAGGAGTATATAATTATTTACCACTTGGTCTTCGTACGCTTCATAAAATAGAAAATATTATTCGTGAAGAAATGGATAATGCGGGAGCACTTGAAATTTTATCATCAGCGGTTCAACCTAAAGAATTGTGGGAAGAATCAGGACGCTGGCAAAAATATGGTCCTGAATTAATGCGTTTTAAAGATCGTCATGAACGTGAATTTTGTTTAGGGCCAACACATGAAGAGATTTTTACGGATTTAGTTAGAACTGAAATAAAATCGAAAAAAAATTTACCAATTAATATTTATCAAATTCAAACTAAATATCGTGATGAACTTCGGCCTCGTTTTGGACTTATGAGAGGACGCGAATTCATTATGAAAGATGCTTATTCATTTGATTTAGATGAAGCAGGGTTAGATATATCGTATAAAAATATGCATGATGCATATAAACGTATTTTTGATCGCTTCCATTTAAATTATAAAATAGTTTTGGCTGATACTGGGGCAATTGGCGGAAGTGGTTCACACCAATTTATGGCAATTTCGGATGTTGGAGAAAGTGATATTATTTATTGTGATAAATGTGGCTATGCTGCAGATCAAGAAAAGGCAGAATCAAAAGATAATCTATATAAAACTAGTGATATGATGTTAGAGTTATTGGAAGTAGAAACTCCACATATGAAAACTATTGAAGAAGTTAGTAGTTTTTTAAAAATTAATGAAAAAAATGTTGTTAAGTCAATGGTTTATATGGATGTATATAACAATCAATTAGTTTTAGTAATGGTTCGTGGGGATCGCAGCGTAAATGAAATCAAAGTGGTTAATGCTTTGGGAATTGCTGAACACGAATTAAGACTAGCAACTTACGATGAAATTTTAAGTATTGGCAGTGTTGAAGGGTTTGTTGGACCTGTAGGATTAAAGATAAAGACATTAGTTGACTCTGAAGTTGCCTCAATGAAAAATATTGTTGTTGGAGCTAACAAAAAAGATATCCACCTTATGAATGTTAACTTTGGTCGTGATTTTGAAGGAACTGTTTTGCAACTTCGTTCAACAGTTGCAGGGGATGTTTGTCCTATTTGTGGTGCCCCACTTTCGATGGAACGAGGAATTGAAATTGGACAAATTTTTAAATTGGGAACTAAATATTCTGTTCCAATGAATTGCACTTATCAAAATGATAGTGGACAAAATGTACCAATGGTAATGGGATGTTATGGAATTGGAGTTACTAGAACGATGTCAAGTATTATTGAACAATATCATGATGATTATGGTATTAAATGGCCATTAAGTGTTGCACCATACCATGTTGTTGTTGTACCAATTAACTATAATGATGAAATAATGAAAGAAAAAGCGGATGGAATTTATAATGAATTACGTACATTTAATGCAGAAGTGATTTTGGATGATCGTGATGCTAAACCTGGATTTAAATTTAAAGATTGGGAATTAATTGGGATACCATATATGATTGTTATTGGTAAACGTGCAGCAGAAGGAATTTGTGAATTTAAGACTCGTGCAACACTTGAAAAAGTAGAAATTACTTTTGAAGAAGCTGTTAATCGTATTAAAAATTTAAAAATTGAATAATATAAATGCCCGTTTTAAACGGGTGTTTATAATTATGAGATGAGGTTAGATATGACTAAAACAAATGTTATGAAAATTTTAGAACAAAAGAAAATAAAATATACTTTTGGGGAATATGATTCAACTACTACTGATGGTATGAAAGTTGCTGAATTATTAAATGAAGATCCGCATCAAGTATTTAAAACATTAGTTACAACAGATGGTTCTAATCATTATTTTGTATTTGTAATCCCCGTATGTGAAAGTTTAGATTTAAAAAAGGTTGCAAAAATGGTTGGCAAAAAAAATATAGATATGATTAAACAAAAAGAACTTGAACCTCTAACTGGTTACATTCATGGGGGTTGTAGCCCTATTGGTATGAAAAAGAAGTTTATAACTTATTTTGATAAAACAATTGAACAATATACGTCGATTTATGTCAGTGCTGGACGGGTCGGAGTACAAATAAAAATAAGTGTTGAAGATTTAATTAAAATAACTGATGGTCGAATAGATAGTTTAGTAAAAATAGATTTTTGAGCATTTTATTTGTTAATGGTGAGAAAGAGTGCTATAATAAACAATAGAGTTTATAAGAGAGGAGGAAAAAGAACATGATCAATTTAATAATCAACAAATTTGTCATACCTGTTATACCAATTACTTATGTAACAACGATCTCTTTTTCTGAACTTTCTAGAGGTACTTTGTTTTAACAGGTCTATTTTTGAGGATTTGTTGAAATAAAGTTTTTTATTTTGTCAAAATTTAGGAGGATTAATAAAAATGAGTACATCGAAATTAGGACTTAAGTATTTAGGTAAATTAATTTTATTATATTTACCATTATTAGTTTTAATCTTATTATTTTCAATGATTGATTCGGCTAGTTATACATATGTACCGTTATTTATTCAATATATAATTTCAACGTTAGAAAACATGGGACCTGGTAATGCTAATTTACCAACCATATTAACTGATTTTTTTGCTAGTGGGGGAACTCCTGTAAAAATTGTTCTCAACGCAGCAATATGTCTTACGATTTTTCAGTTTTTCCGTTGTGTTTTTAAATTTTTAGTTAGTGTTTATCGTTCATTTTTTGGTCAAAAAATATCTTATAAAATTCGTAAAGATTTATATGAACATATTCAAAAACTATCCTATACCTATCATAATAATGCAGATACTGGTGATTTAATTCAACGTTGTACATCGGATATTGACTTAGTACAAACATTTATTATTAGTTATATGCCAGAGGTTGTTAGTGTATTTTCAATTTTAATTTCATCAGTATATCAAATGAGTAAGATTAATTCTGATTTAACACTTGTTTCGTTAATAATTATTCCACTGGCTTTCATTAGTTCTTTAATTTTTTGTGTTTATATTGAAAAACGATATGAAATTATTGAAAAAAAAGAAGCTAATATTATGACTATTATGCAAGAAAATTTATCAAATGTTAGAGTTGTTAAAGCTTTTGCGAATGAAGCATATGAACTTAATAGATTTACCGAAGCTAGTAAAGAATATTCAACATTGAATTTAAAATTAAACCAAACTTCATCAATTTTTTGGGGATTTAGTGATTTTAGTACAATGGCTCAATATATGTTAACGATGATTGTCGCAATTAATATTATTACTAAAAATCCAGGAGTTATTAGTTTAGCCGATGTAACAGCGTTAATGACATTGGTAGGAACATATATTTGGCCAGTCCGTAGTTTAGGGAGAATGATTGGAGAAGCAGGTAAATGTTTAGTTAGTGCTGGACGAATTAATGAAATCTTAACAATTTCAAGTGAGTATGAAGTTAATGGAGAAGAACAACCAATTATTACTGGAGCTATCACATTTGATAATGTATGGTTTAAATTTGAAGATACTGATAAGTATTTACTCAAAGGTGTTAACTTTAAAATAAATGCAGGTGAAACAATTGCTATTGTGGGAAAAACAGGTTCAGGGAAAAGTACAATTGCTAAAATCTTAACAAGACTTAATGAATATCAAGATGGTAATGTATATTTAGATGATGTTAAACTAAAAGATATTGATAAACAATATTTAAGAAATAATGTAGGTTTAATTTTACAAGATCCATTTTTATATTCAAAGAGTGTATATGACAATATTGCAATTACAGATAAAAATGTTTCTAAAAGTAAAGTATATGAAGTTTCTCGTTTAGCAGCAATTGAAAAAGACATTAAAGGATTTGATAATGGATATGATACAGTTGTTGGTGAAAAGGGGGCAACTTTATCAGGAGGACAAAAACAACGGGTAGCAATAGCTAGAATGCTATTAAAAGATAAACCTATTTTGATTTTTGATGATTCTTTAAGTGCTCTAGATACCGAAACCGATTTAATGATTCGTAAAGCCTTAAAAGAACGCGATCAAAATAGTACCATGATTATTATTACTCATCGTATTACAACTGCTAAACAGGCTGATCGTATTATTGTCATTGAAGATGGAATCGTTTCTCAAAATGGTACCCATGAAAATCTTGCGAAAGTTCCAGGACTTTACAAAAAACTTTGGGATATTCAAGGAGAATTAGAAAAAGAATTTATGAAAGTTTTAAATGACGGAGGTGAAGCATAATGATGGAAGAAGAATATGAAGAACTTGAAAGCGAAAAGATAAAATTTGGCACTTGGAAAAAACTATTCAAAGTAATCTTTAAAAGTAAAAAAGCACTTTTTAGAATGTTAATAGCGGTTATCGCAATGACATGTATTGATATAGGATATCCATTATTAAATAAGTATGCATTAGAAACTTTTTTTGGTTCTAATCCTGATTTTTCACATCTCTACTTATTTTATGGATTATACGCTTTAATAGCATTAGGTATGGGAATAAGTGTTTGGGCCTACATTAGAGCAGCAGCAATCGTAGAAGAACAAACAACTTATGATATTAGAATTGAAGCTTTTAAACATTTACAAGAATTGTCATTCTCATATTACGATACAACGCAATCAGGATGGATTATGGCAAGAATGACTTCAGATACTAGAAAACTAGCATCAATCATTTCTTGGGGCCTTGTAGATTTTTTATGGGGATTTATGTTGATGATTGGTATTTTGATTGTTACTATTGTTATTGATTGGCGTTTAGCTCTAATTCTAATTGTTTTAATTCCGATTTTCTTTTTCTTATCAATGTTTTTTCGAAAACAAATTTTAAAACAATATCGTCAAGTAAGAAAAATAAATTCAAGTATTACGGCTTCTTATAATGAAGGATTTATAGGAGCTAATACAACTAAAACTTTAGTATTAGAAAAAGATAATGCCTATGAATTTAATTTGTTAAATAAAAAGCATTATCGTAAATCTATTAAAGCATCATTTATTTCAGGATTATTTTGGCCGACTATTTTGTTTATTGGATATGTAGGAGTTGCATTTGTAAGTGGATTTGGAAGTAATTTAGTTATTGCTGATGCTGGGAAGGGACTTTTTACAGTTGCAACATTATACTTATTTATAGATTATGCGATTAAATTTTTTGATCCAATTATGCAAATTGCAAGAGTTTTATCTGATTTTCAACAAGCTCAAGCTTCAGCTGAACGAGTGTTATCATTAATTGATACACCATCGGATATTATTGATAACCAAAAAGTAATTGAAACCTATGGAACTATTTTTAACAAGAAAAAAGAAAATTGGGAAAAAATTAAAGGGTCAATTACCTTCAACAATGTTTCTTTTAAATATAAAAATACCGATAACTATGTTCTAAAAGATTTTAATTTAGAGATTAAAGCTGGAGAAATGGTGGCTTTAGTTGGTGAAACAGGATCAGGTAAAAGTACAATTGTTAATTTAATTTCTAGATTTTATGAGCCTACTGAAGGAGAAATTTTAATTGATGGTAAAAATTATAAAGAACGCTCTATTTCTTGGTTGCATGACAATCTGGGGTATGTACTTCAAACTCCGCAACTCTTCTCAGGAACTATTAGAGAAAATATTGCGTACGGAAAATTTAATGCGACTGATGAAGAAGTAATTGCCGCCGCACGGCTAGCTAATGCACATGAGTTTATTATGAAATTAGAAAATGGTTATGATACACTAGTTGGTGAGGGAGGCAATAAGCTCTCACTTGGCGAAAAGCAATTAATTTCTTTCGCAAGAGCAGTTGTGGATAATCCATCTATTCTTGTGTTGGATGAAGCAACATCATCAATCGATACCGAAAATGAAAAAGTTATTTTACAAGCAATTGATACTGTCTTAAAAGAAAGAACTAGTTTAGTTGTTGCTCATCGTTTATCAACAATTGTAAAAGCTGATAAAATTATTGTTTTACAAAATGGTAAAATAATTGAAATGGGTACCCATAAAGAATTGTTAAAACAAAAAGGCTATTACTTTGAATTATATCGTAATCAATTTATGCAAGAATTGGAAAATAAAATGGTTAGAGAAGTTTAGGATAGTAAAAAAATAATAAAAACCTTGTATATCTTAAAAAATGATAAAATTTTGTTAGCTAAGGGGTATATAAAAAAATAATATTCTCATCCTTTAAGGGATGGGAATATTTTAAAAATGAATTCATCATATCGTTTGTTAAAAAAATTGAAAATTGCTTGATTTGATACTTTATATCTATTATGAAGATTATATAGGAAAAATTTAGTATGATAAAACTGTTGAAAAAAAAGTATTAAAGAAAAGTACCTTTGAAACATCTATGATGTATATAGTAGAGTAATATCGGAGAATATTGAAATAAAGTTATTACTAATACTATAATCTAGAAAACAGAAGATGAAATGATAGATAATATATTACTAGGGTTGCGGAAAAAGAAAAAATTTGGTATAATATAAGAAGAGGGTAAAAATATGAGAATTATTTCAGGACTATATCGTGGCCGAAAACTATATACTTTGGAAGGATTAAAGACTCGTCCAACACTTGATCAAACCAAAGAAGCAATTTTTAGTAGCATTGGTGGTTATTTAAATGGACAAGTTGTTTTGGATGTCTTTGGTGGAAGCGGAGCATTGTCTCTAGAATCACTTAGTAGGGGGGCCAGTAAGGCCTATATTATTGATAATAACATTGAAGCAATTGAAATCATTAAGAAAAATCGTGATAGTTTAAAAGTAGGTTCAGAACTTGTCATTTACCATGGTAGTTATGAACAAGTACTAAAAAGGCTAATACATATTAAATTTGATATTATTTTCTTAGATCCTCCTTTTAGAATGAAAGTTATTGATGAATTAATCGAATTCATAATTGAACATGATATGTTAAAAGAAGATGGTTATATTATGGCAGAATATCCTAAAGAAGATGTTGTTAATAAAAATTATGAAGGATTTAGAGTAAGATTATGTCGCCGCTATTCAAGCAGTGAAGTGTTAATTTTAGAGAAGGAGTAACTATGAAGATTGGTGTATATCCAGGAACATTTGATCCAGTAACGAATGGGCATATTGATATTATTAAAAGAAGTAAAAATTTATTTGATAAATTATATGTTGTAATTCCTAATAATACAAATAAACAACCACTCTTTTCATTAGAAGAAAGACTAAAGTTATTAAAAGAAGTATTAAAAAATGAAAAATTTGTAGAGGTTACAACAACTGAGCTCTTAACTGTTGATTTTGCTAAAAGCGTTGGAGCGAATTCAATGCTTAGAGGACTTAGAATGGTTAGTGATTTTGAATATGAACTCCAAATGGCGACAATGAATAAATGTTTGAATGATGAAATTGAAACAGTTTTCATTATGAGTTCACATGAATATTCTTTCTTATCTTCCAGTAGTGTTAAAGAAATTGCGAAATTTGGTGGTGATTATTCGTCATTTGTTCCTGAAGTAGTTCGTTTAGCAGTAGAAAAAAAAATAAAGAGTTAAAGTAATAATTATACTAATAATTGTACTAATTAATCTTTTGATAAGAAGAGATTTAAAAGTAATAAATGGTGAAACTTGTATTGTTTGCATAAACAAACAAAAGCCATTACTATTAATTAAGATACAAAGAAGAATAATTAATATGTGTTGTGGTAAAGAATACTTTATAACACTGATTAAACCAGTAGATATTTCTAATAAATCCCCCAAATACTTTACAATTAAATTATTTTGATTTAATAAAGTTAAAGGGGTTTTTATTATACAAACAACTATCATCAAAATGAGAATATTCAGTAAAGTTGTAGGTGCTTTTTCTAAAATATTCCACATTGAATTTTTAACTAATGTTGTTTCAATATAACTATAGCTACTAGTTGTTTTAGATAAATAGGCAATAATTATTGATGTAAAAACACTTCCTGTTATAATAGGCACTGATAATTGTTTATCACAAACATTAAAAATAAATAAAGGATTCATAAAAAAAGTGAAATTCATTAATCTTCTACCTTCATATAAACTAATCGAATTACTTTTAATTGCTTTATCAATTAAAATACTTGTTGTGGGATTACCCATAATGAGACTTAAAAGATAGATAGAACAAGAATTTTGGTTTTCAAAATGAAATATTTTTTTAAGTAAGGGATAAAGAATTAAAGATATTAGTTTTGAATTCATCAATAGATTACCAATTAAATACATTGGTAAAAAGCTAGGCATTACGATAGTAACAAAAAGAAGACATGAACTAATAATATTATCTTTAATGAGCGATGGGTAAGTTAAAATAAAAATTAAATAAAAAAACAAAACTAAAAAAAGACCTAATTTTTTCATACTCATTAAAGACTATGCCCAAATTAGGTTAAATATTAATTAATTTTTAATGCGGCACCAGGATAGATTGTATTGGAACTTAGATTATTTAATTCTTTAATTCGATTAACTGTTGTTCCATATTTTTCAGCAATTTTATATAAACTATCATTAGGCTTAACAATATATGTAATAATATTAGGATTAGAATATTTAATACCTAAATATTCACTAACGGCTTTGACGGTGGACTCAGCTAAACTTGGCCAATTATATATTAATCTATAAGTATCTTCATCGTTGTCCGCAAAACCATATTCTACAATCATAGCATTATTGGGGATGGTTTGCCTTAAAATGAAGTAGTAATCAGCACCGCTACTTCCTTGTCTGGTGTAGACATTTCTAATGCCTATACCTGTTGTTTTTAAATTATTGGCAATTAAATTGGGTAAATTATTATTTCCTCTAATTGAATAAATAACTTCTGCTCCTGCTGAACCACCTGAATTAACGTGATTAGAAATGAGAATATCGCTAGGACTGCTACCGAGTTCAGCAATACGATTAATCCTAGAACTTGGGTCTAGTGTTATATCGCCTTCTCTAACTAAAACTGAAGGGATACCTAACTCATCAAAGCGTTTTTTCATATAATTACTAATTTTGGCCGTGATATCTTTTTCTTTAAAATAGATATTACTACCTCCACCAGGATCAAATCCTCCATGACCAGCATCAATTATAACCATAACATCACCTATAATAATATATGAAGAATAGGAGAAAAAGGTTATTAATGATTTGACAAAAATAAAAAAATAGACTATAATATAACTTGTAATAATTGCCACCGGGTAATAAACGAAGTATTCGTAACACATCGTTAGGTCTTAGAAGATGTGTGTAACGGATACTTATTTTTTTTGGAGGAATAGAAAATGAAAATAAAATCGTCATTAAGTAGTTTGACAAAATTTGAATGGGGATTATGGTTTATCTCTATTTTAGTTATTTGTGCATCATTTTTTATGGGAAAGGTAAGTGTTTTAAATATTATTGCTTCATTAATTGGAGTTACTTCATTAATTTTTATTTCTAAAGGTAATGTTTTAGGACAAATACTAATAGTTGTTTTCTCAGTGTTTTATGGTATTATTTCAATAACTTTTAAATATTATGGGGAGATGATAACCTACATGTTTATGACTGCTCCTATTGCCATTATGACAATAATTTCGTGGCTCAAAAATCCTTATAAAGAAAATGAAGTACATATTAGTAGGGTTACAAGTAAACAAATAATAATGATGATAGGTTTATCAATTATCATTACGAGTATTTTTTATTTTATTTTAAGGTATTTAAATACGGAAAATTTAATAATTAGTACTATTTCGATTGCTACTAGTTTTATATCTGGATATCTAACATATTTAAGAAGTCCTCATTATGCATTAGGATATGCGGCTAATGATATTGTGTTAATTATTCTTTGGTCTTTAGCTATGGTTAATGATAGAGCATACTTACCAATGGTATTATGCTTTGTAATGTTCTTATTTAATGATTTGTATGGCTTTTATAATTGGCAAAAAATGTTACAAGAACAAAGTAGACAATAAATAGCATTTGAGAATTTGATTTATTTTTATATAGCGTTTTTAGTAGCAAATAAAAATTATTATGATATAATTAATTGTAGGAAGTTATTTACTTTGTAATATTGGAGGATAAATGATGAATAGTACACAATATGTTATTGTTGAACATGAATTAAATAAAGATCTTTGGGTTAGTAAGAAAGCCTTATTTGAAGCTTTTTATGGAGAGTTTTACAACTTTATTAAAAAGACGGAAGAAGGACAAAAAGATTTAGAAAGTCATAATATTAAAACTCTTGAAGACTTTTATGCTTATGCCGACTATTATGCAGATGGAAGAGAAAACTGTTATTCGATGGGATTTGCTTTTCATAAATATTTTGTGGAAGATATGATGAATGGTACCTTAGACAAACAGCCAGCTACTGTTTTTATAGGATATTGTCATAAAAATGATTTATTTACTGATTTTATTGACTTTTTAATTACTTTTTTTGCTTGGTGGCGAAATGATGAGGGTTGTACGGTAATGGATCCATATAATTATGCGGATGATTTTTTCATTTCAGGTTGGGCATCTTTAGTAGATACCTCTAAATTATTTTATTTTACGGCTGAGACGGTTTATTGGTGGCATAGTTATCGAATTAAATATGTTTTAGAACATATACCAGGTGTTTATCTCACAGAATTACCTAAAGAAGGTTTACCAAAAATTAGAGTTGCTGGATATGAATTTTTAGGTTGGTATGATTCACCAAATGAAGATGCGAAATTATTAACATCAACAGATGAGGTTATGGTAGCATATGGTAAAATCAAACGTAAAGATTTTTATGATTATTGGGGTAAAGAAGAGAAAAAAATAAAAAAAGTTTATGTTGAAAATTGGAATAAAGTAGATCCAGCGTAAGGTTTAATATATAATAATGAATAAAAGCTGTTAAGATTTTCCTTAACAGCTTTTATATATAAATATATAAATAAATTCCAAACCACTGAATAATCGCTCCAAACAGAACAAAGAAATGCCAAATAAAGTGTGCAGCTTTTTTCTTCATCACAAAAGGAATAATACCTAAAGAATAAACTAATCCCCCACCAAGAATAAAAAGAAAAAATGCTAAATCTTTTGTAAATAATTGAGGCATAAAAATAATGCCACACCACCCTAAAAGGATGTATAAAGGAAAATGTAACCATTTTAGACGACCTGGTCCAAATACCGCAATAAAGGTAATACCAGTAATAATAATGGTCCATTGAATAATGAAAAAGACTAAACCAAAAACTCCTTTAATATAGCAAAGAAGAAGTGGAGTGTAAGTTGCTCCAATTAATAAATAGATTGATGAATAGTCAAATCTTCGAAAAAGTCTTTTAACGCGACTATTTTGTGGAAAAGCATGATATAGGCAACTCATAGTAAATAAAATAAAAATTCCTAAAAAATAGATTATAGCAGATAATACTTCAACAGTATTACTAGCTTTTTTCAACATAAGAACAAAAGCAATGACTCCTAAAATACTTCCGATTCCATGGGTAATAGCATTACCAATTTCTTCTAGTAAGGAACGTTTAGGGACAGCATTTGTTTTTTTATTAATATCTTTTGTCATAGTACACCTCCAAGTTATCTATTATAATTATAATATGACTTAATTAAATATACAACCTACATTTAATATATTTTTTCTACTATAATAAAAAAAGTAGTAGAGTTTACTTTATAAAACTCTACTTTATATTTTCTAGGTATTTAGAATCGATTTTTCCAACATCTGTTTTGGGCATATTATTCATATATATAATCTCTTTAGGGACGGCATATATAGAAACTTCTTCCTCAATAGTGGTTTTTAATTTTTTTTCTAGTTCTTCATTAGAAATGGTAAAGTTTTTATTTTTAACTACAAATAATTTGATTGCTGCTCCTCGGTCAGAATGAGGAATATCAGTTGCATAAACTTCAAATACTTCAGGCAATGCAATAACCGCATTTTCAACATCTGAAGGGCATATGATAATTCCAGAGATTTTAATAATTCGTTTTAGACGTTGTTTAAAATATAGGTAGCCATCAGTATCTAAAAAACCATAATCACCCGTTAAAACCCATTTGGTACCATTTTCATCAGTTAAAAAGGTTTGTTTAGTTAATTCAGGATTATGTAAGTAACCATTCATAAGCGATGTTCCGCTAACACAAATTTCTCCAACTTCATATGGTGGAAGAACTAGTCTAGTTTTAAGATCGACAATTCTATTTTGGCAATCCCCTACTGGGCGTCCAACTGAATGATTGCGGTGATGAGTATCGGTATTAACATTACACACAGTTACGGTTTCAGTTAATCCATATCCTTCATATAATCTTGCTTTAGAGTTAAACTTGATCATTGTTTCATTAAATTTAGTTGTCAAAGTTTCTGGGACAAAGTCGCCACCAACATAAGCAATTTGTAAGTTAGATAATTTTTTATGATAAAAAGAAGGCTGTTTTAGAAGAGTCTTAAATAAACTTGGGACTCCAATAATAATAGTGCAACGCTTCTTTTTAATTAGTTTAATTGTTTTGTGAGGATTGAATTTTGTCATTAAGGAAATTGCTCCTCCAAAAGAAATGGGGGCGTGGATACCCATACATAAACCAAATCCATGGAACATCGGTAATACACCTAGCATGAATATTCCTAAAGGGTTAGTAATATTTAAGATGGTTGTCCCTTGAAGTGCTAAAGCATTAATGGCCTTAGTTGAAAGTTCAATAATTTTAGGTTCGCCACTAGTTCCACCACTATTTAAATAAACACTTGTTTCGGTTGGTGAAAGACTATTTTCTGCAGCTTTAGTAGTAGATTTTAATTTATAGTAAGGGATAAGATTGGGATGGTTAATTTTAAATTTTAATTGACATATCCATTTTAAAAAGAAGTGACCTTTTTCAAAAGGGTTACAAGTGATAATTTTTAAATCCATTTCATTTAATAAATCAGCGTATTTTGAAGCAAAAGTATTTAAAACGATGAGAATCTTAGATTTAGACTCTTTTAAAAAACGTCGCATCATTGTTTTGGTTGTTTTGGGGTGAACTTCATAACAAATAGCACCAAGTTTAGAAATTGCATAAAAAGCATATACTGCCTCAGGAGTATTAGGCATGCAGATAGTTACGACATCGTATTTTTGAAGACCTAAAGAAGATAAATTATCAGCTAATTTGTCCGTTTCTTTTAAAACATCAGTATAGTTAAAAATATGATTTTCATAATAAAGAGCAGTTTCTTTTGGATATTTTGCTTGAGAATTTTTAAGTATTTGATAAAAAGATTGGTTTTCCATTTTGCCTCCTAAAAGCGGTATCCAGCAATCAAATATAAGATGCTAATAATGATAAATGCAATAATTTGGTGAAGAAGATAAAAAAGTAAGGCATGTCGGCCGACAAAAGTAAAAGGCTTATGCCATTTTTTATCTAATTTTGGTAATAAACTTTTACGTTGTTGATATAGTATTTCTCCGATAAAAGCCCCAATAAAAAACACACCAGTACAAGGGATTATTCCGAAATGATCAGCTCCATATACTTTATATCCCATAATTACTTCAATAACTTTAAGAAAATCTAAATCATTAATATAAGGGGCATCATACCACTTAATTATAAAACCCCAAATAACTAAAAATGTGCCAATTCCTAGATATAGCCATTTATTGGGATATATTTTTTGAACTATTGCGAATAACAAAATTGATGTTCCTATTAAATGTAGAATTCCAAATATGATGTGATAGTTTTCTCCACTTACTAAAGATATAATTAACATAACGATTGTAATTAAAATTGCTCCAGTAAAAACTTTTCCTGAACGTTTAAAATTGTTTTTGCTAAAATTAGAACTAATACCAGCAAGTAGTAAAAAAATAGTTACAAAAACATAATGTCCAATACTTCGAAAAGTACTGTTTTGAAAATTAATACAAAAATTTAAAAAATTATTTAACCATCTAGAATGAACTGTTAAATAATTATTAAAGAAGTATGGATATATCTCAATACTTTGTTCGGCTAAATAGGTAAAATGATCAAAAATCATTGCAATTACAGCAATTCCTCTTAGACAATCTAATTCGAATATTCGGTGTTTTGATCTATAATTGTTCATTTTATTTCTCCTAATGTAATAATTCGTATATAATTTAAATAAGAGATTTCACTCCATTATATCATATTTTCTTTTTTTTAGCAATTATATTTTTAATTATGATATAATAATAGTAAAGTAGTATATAAATAACAAATTAGATAGGAAAAAATTATTTATCAATAAAAGGTGAAACTTATGTATAAATTACAAGATTTAATTAAAAATAGTAGATGTGCTCATCTACCTATACAAATAGATAAAAAAGATGATGCTAGTAATCGTTGGAATAATAAAGTAATATATGACGCAATTTGTCTGTATCATAGTAATACTTTAGAAAATGTTACATTAAATGGTTTAGCTACATTAAATTTAAGTAATGAATATACGCATAATAATGAAATGAGTTTGCATTTTGTAGCCGACACTAAAATTGAAAATATCACTCCTAGACCTTTTCCCAGTATTAAAATAGCTTTCGACAAGATTAATTTGGAAAAATATAATCGTATTTCATTAAGTGTATATCCTAAAGCTATAGGACATGTTAACTTTTATTTTCATTTTACTTTTGGAGATAAAGGTAAACAAGAAGTTCATGCTCCTTCACTTACGCCTAACATGTGGAATATTGTCTCATTTGAAGTAGGGAAGATTTCACGTTCAAAGGTTGAAGAATTTACTATTGCTCCATTTTTAATGGGATGTCCACCAGAAGGAGAACCTACTTTGGAAGTGTTTATTAGTGATATATTTGCAGAAAAAGTAATTGAAGATGCTGATGAAACGTGGAATTTAGATGATCGTATTGCTTATTCCCATAGTGGATATTATTTAAATTTACCAAAAACAGCAATTACAAATGTTTTAGATGAAGAGTTTTTCTTAGTCCTAAATGATAAGGAAGAAATAGTTCTAAAAAAAGAAGTTAAAAAGGTAAAAAGTTATTTAGGAGAATATTTTGTTCTTGACTTTTCAGAAATCAAAAAAAGTGGTTTATATAAAGTGGTAATTGGAAATATCTCTACAGAATTATTTGAAATCTCGAATAATCCTTTAGAGACTTCAATTTGGAAAAGTATGAATTTTTTAAGAATGCTACGTTGTGGAGAAGATGTTCCAACAGTTCATTCACATTGTCACTTAAATTGTCGAACCTTTTCTAGTGATGGTCGAAGTGTTCCTAATTTTGGAGGATGGCATGATGCTGGAGATTTATCACAATTTGAAATATGTACAGCGGAGATGGCTCATGCCATTTTAGATTTGGCCGAAAAATTCAAAGATTCTAATAATATTTTATATGAACGACTAAAAGAAGAAGCTAAGGTGGGGATTAATTGGTTACTAAGAACTCGTTTTGGTAATGGAGAGCGAGCACTTGCTGTAAGTTATGGAATTTGGCGCGATAATGTTTTATCACCTGATAATCCAACAATTAAAATAAATAAATCAGAAAATGGTCCATTTGAAAATCTTTGTGCGGCTTCTGCTTTAGCTGTTTCGGCAAGAATATTTGTAGATGATCCTCTTTTTAGTGATTGGTGCAAGCGTGCGGCGATAGAAGATTTTACATTTGGAATAAAGGGTTACCAATTAGGAATTTACACACTTCGATGGGGACCCAATATTGATGCTCAAGTTGCAGGTGAAGCGATGTTAGCCGCAACGGAATTATACGTTTTAACAGAAGACGAAGAATATCTTAAACACATTGAAAAATATGGTAAAGTAGTTTTATCATGTCAACAACAAGATTATCCTAATTGGGACAAACCACTTCGCGGCTTTTTCTATGAAGATCCAAAACATACAAAAATTTTAAGTTATGAACATCGTGGGCATGAACAAACGCCAATTCAAGCCTTAGCTAGAGCTTTAGAAGTGTTACCTAATCATATTGATAGTAAATTATGGAAAAAAGGATTAGAATTATATGCAGAATATGTAACTAGCACATTATTATATACCTATCCCTACAACTTATTACCTGCTCATATTTATCCTTTAGATAAAATAAATATTGAACGTTTTACGGTTCCTTCAGTTTTTGGGACCAAAGAAGAAGCTTTAGTTGAATTAAAAGAACAAGCCAAATCAGGTATTAAACTAAACGAAGGAGTATATCTAAGAATTTTTCCAATCGCTATTCAAAGAAGAGGATATCATGCTACTTTATTAAGTAAAACTAAAGCAGTTAGTATGATTGGCAAAGTTTTAAAACGAGATGATTTAAAACAAATAGCCTATGAACAATTAGCTTGGATATTAGGTAAAAATCCTTTTGCAAGTAGTACAATGTATGGTGAAGGTCATAATTATCATCCATTGTATGTAGCTTTTTCACCTCAATTAGTTGGTGCTTTACCAGTAGGAATTAAAACATTAGGTCATCACGATATACCTTATTGGCCAACAATTAATAATGCGGTATTTAAAGAGATTTGGGGGCATACAACAGGAAAATACCTTTGGATTTTATCCGATTTTGAGTAATTCAACAGATACATAAGTATCTCGATTATTTCATAAGAAATAAATTATCAAGTTATTTATTTATAAAGAAACTACATACTAAGACTTATGATAGAAAAAATACCTCCTAATACAATAAGGCATAACAAAAAGTGTGTGAATTAATTGTAAAAAACTTTATTTAAAATATTTGGTAGGCAAAAAAATATCGAATTGAAACAACGTGGTATAAATTGTGGATTAAGTGCTATTTTAGACTTATTAGGTAAAGATGTTGATTATAATAAAGTTAAATAATATGAGCATAAACATTCTGGTTTACATATGCTGAAAGTAGTATTATATGTTTATTTGCTGATTTTCTTTGATGGTTACTTGTCAAAGAAAGTTTGAAAGATGTTGCTTAATTTAGTAGAGTGTTGTAAATTACTTGGAATTAGTAGAAAAACTTGGTATAATAGAGTAGATTAATTATTTTAAAATAATATTTTTTATTTTTAAAGAATTACTTAAAGGGAAAAAACGACATTAATTTATGTAATGGAGTGCGATAATTCGCAGTAGGTATAAAGTCCTATTGTGAGTTGTCGCATTTTTTAAATTCTTAAATATATAGAAAGAAAAAAATAGTAAGTAAAAACTTACTATTTACTATTCAGATTCAATTGTCGCATTTATACAAAGTCTAACCCCAGTGGAAGGTGAATTTACATAGTAGGGATTTAATGCATAACCATCAAATTTAACAAAATATGAAAAACTCTTAACATATTCAGGACCAGTTCTTAATAAATATAATCCACTGCTTGGAAGTTTTTCTTCTAAAGTTGAAGTATACACACCTTTTGCACTAGCATAAGCGCTTGGCATTGAAAAACGTGAATATGAGAAAATACCAGACGACTCAAAACCATAAACAGAGGTAGTAATTTCTTTAAAACTTGGAATATAAACGTAATCTTCAGTATTACGATCGTATACATTTTGATAACTATAATTGCTATATAGATTATTAATGGTTTTTAATATAATGTTTGCTTTTTCTGATGCATTAAATGCTTGATTTAAAAAAGTATTATTACACCATTTTCGCACATCGCTATATTCATAGTTGCTAGGATAAATAACTCGACCATCGATCAAACGTTCACTAGTTTCATTCACATACATTTGAGCATCTATAATATTGTTAGTTATTAAAAAAGCCTGTTTGGTATTGGGATTATAAGTTAATACACGCCATAAAATTGGTTCAACTAAGAAGTAGTGGGTTGTTCCAATTTGATATTTAGTAGAATTTTCAAATGCTTGATTACCGATTTCTAAAGCTTCATAAGTATTTTCAATCGTAACTTTAATAAATTGTAAATTTTCAAATTCGATATAACCAAATTCATTCGTAGTATTAATTGCATTTAAATTGGTAATTAATTCTTCATTGGTTATTTCCCTTCCTGGATAAGTTCCAAAATATAAATATTTTTTTAATTCGTCAGTGAAATCATCATAACGTTCAAAAATTTTATATTTATCAATATTAACGATTTCAGATAATTCGGTTAAATATAAGTCATAGTCATTTGAAACCTCAATTTTTTGTTGATTATCGTCATCATCATCATTATTTATTATAGTATCTTCCTTGCAACCAATCATGAAGGGTAAATAAATCCCAATTACTAATAATGTAAGAAATTTTTTCATTTTAATCCTCCAATCTCGTCTATTAATTATAACAAAATGTTTCAATTTTGGCAAGTATTTAATTTAATGTGTGTTTATTTAATTTTTTGTTTGCAAAAAAAATAGTTTAAGAAAATAATGTGGTATAATACTTATATCTCCCTAACTGCTTATGAATAGATTATATTTATTTAGAAATAATTAAATTAGGGTATGTATGAATAATAGTGGATTAAAAATAAAGAAAAGAGTGTTTTTATGGTTAAATTATTGGGAAGATTATTTATTAAAGATTATCAAAACTATCAAAACCCTAATGTTAGGGCCAGTTACGGTAAATTATCAGGAATTATCGGAATTATTAGTAATTTATTACTTTGTATCATTAAAATTTTAACAGGATTTGTAATAGGTAGTTTTGCTTATATTGCTGATGGAATTAATAATTTAAGTGATGCAGGTTCATCTATTGTAACTTTAATAGGATTTAGATTAGCTAGTGAACCAGCAGATACTGATCATCCTTTTGGACATCAAAGAGTAGAATATTTAACAGGTTTAATTGTATCGTTTATTATAGTAGCAATAGGGATTGTTCTGATGAAATCTTCTATTGAAAGTATTATCAATCCTGGTGATGGAGCTGTTTTTAGTGTTGCTAGTGCCATCATTCTCGGAATTTCAATTTTAATTAAATGTTTACAAAGTGTGTTTTATCATAAAGTAGGAAAAATGATTGATTCTACTGCTATTTTAGCTACAGCTATTGATAGTTTAAATGATTGTATATCAACAGGTATCGTATTAATTGCAAGTATTATTTCACTGTTTACAAATTTGAAATTAGATGGTTGGATGGGATGTGTCGTATCTATTTTCATAATTATTAGCGGGTATAAACTTATTAGAGAGGCAATGTCACCATTAATTGGTGAAAAACCTTCAAAAGAGTTAGTAGATAATATAGTTCAAAGAATTTTAAGTTATCCAAAAGTTTTAGGAATTCATGATTTGGTTATCCATTCATATGGGCCTGGAAAGCTATTTGCAAGTATCCATGTAGAAGTAGATGCTGAAGAAAGTATTTTAGTAACTCATGATCAAATTGATAATATAGAACAAGATTTTCGTGAAAAATTAGGAATTAATTTAGTAATTCATATGGATCCTATTGATACTAAAGATGAAAGTACGCAAGAATTAAAGGAAGAAGCTTTTCGAATTTTACAATCTATTGATATAGTATTAAGTTTCCATGATTTTCGAGTTGTTAAAGGTGAGACACATATAAATGTGCTATTTGATGTTGTTACGCCAATGAGGTATAAAATGTCAGATAAAGAGTTGAAAGAATTAATTAGTAAAGAATTCAAAAAATATAATAATAAAATTAATACAGTGATTGTAATTGATCATGATTATAATGGAGGTAAATAAATGAAAACTATTGCGAATATTATTTGGATTATTTTGGCAGGATTTTGGTTGTTTTTAATCTATTCTTTTATAGGGATATTATTATGTATTACTATTATTGGAATTCCTTTTGGGGTACAATGTTTTAAAATTGCAAGTTATACTTTGACACCTTTTGGAAAAAAAGTTAAAATAAATTTTGAAAAACATCCAATTGCTAATATTATATGGATGTTAATATGTGGTTGGGAAGGCGCTTTTACGGCTTTTATTTGGGGATTAATTTTATGTATTACCATTATTGGAATTCCGTTAGGAAAAAAATGTTTTGATTTTGGACTTTTACTATTATTTCCTTTTGGGGCTAAGCTTTGATAGGTCGATTATATTGCTAAAAAAAGAAACTTATGTTATAATAACCAAAGATTTAGAAAGAGAGATTTATTATGAATGATTATATTAAATTAGCAGAGTACATTTTTCCAGATGTTACTGAAACAGTTGCAGATTTAGAAACTCGTTATCCTACGCGTGATTTACCTCTTGGGGCAATGGTAACAAGATTTGCTCCAAGTCCCACAGGTTTTTTACATACAGGTAGTTTGTTTGCGTCATTAATTTGTTATAAAATGGCGAAACAAACTGGAGGAGTATTTTATATTAGACTTGAAGATACTGATCAAAAACGTCTTATTGTAGGTAGTGGGGAGTCGTTGATTAATGAACTTCATGCATTTGGTGTTGATCCAGATGAAGGTTATTTAGGTTCAATAGAAAAAGGTAATTATGGACCATATCGTCAAAGTGATCGTGAAAAAATATATCGAATTGTAATTAAAGAAATGATGAAGATGGGACGAGTTTATCCTTGTTTTTGTACACCTGATGATTTAAGTAAATTGAGAACTTATCAAGAGAATAATAAATTAAATCCGGGATATTATGGAGAATATGCTAAATGTCGCCATATTCCCGTAGATGAGGCAATTAAGCGTATTGAGGCTGGCGAACACTATGTTTTAAGATTTAAATCTAATGGTTCTTATTTAAATCGTATTAAAGTAGTAGATATGATTCGTGGACATTTAGAACTTGCTCAAAATGATCAAGATATTGTTGTTCTAAAATCAGATGGACTTCCAACATATCATTTTGCACATTTAGTTGATGATCATTTTATGCATACAACACATGTTATTCGTGGAGAAGAATGGCTTGCCAGTTTACCTTTACATTTAGAATTATTCGATGCTATGGGGTGGCCGAGAATTAATTATGCTCACCTTCCTGTTATTATGAAATTAGATGAAGGCAAACGTCGTAAACTATCTAAACGTAAAGATCCTGAAGCAGCTGTATCATATTTTTTAGAAGAAGGATATCCAGTTAGTGGATTTATAGAATATTTACTTACAATTGCTAATTCTAATTATGAAGAATGGCGTAACGAACATTTAGATGAAGATAAATATAGTTTTATATTATCTTTTGATAAGATGACTTTAGATGGTGCTTTATTTGACTTAGCCAAAGTTAAAAACATTTGTAAAGAACGTTTAGCTCATCTTAATAAAGTAGATTTTACTAATCAAGCATATGATTGGGCATGTAAATATAGTCCAGAATTGAAAGAAGTAATTGACCGAGATAAAGATTATTTTATGAGTATTATCAATATTGAAAGAGAAAAAGATAAACCTCGTAAAGACTATGAAAAATATTCAGACATTTTACCAATTATTAATTTTATGTATGATGATTATTATGATCAAGCCCTACAACTTGAACTTCCATGGAATACAAATATTGATAAACAAGTCTTCAAAGCTGTTTTAGAAGATTATGCTCAACATATGTGTTTAGATTTATCTGAAGAAGAATGGTTTGAAGAATTAAAAACTTTAGCATTACGTCACGGATTTTGTCCTAATGTTAAGGAATATAAAAAGAATAAAGAAGCTTATATTGGCCATATTGGGGATTTAAGCGAAATTATTCGTATAGCAATCAGTGGTAAAAAAAATACCCCAAATTTGTATAATCTTTTAAAAATCTTAGGTGAAGAACGTATTAAAGAACGTTTCAATAAGATTTATCAATTACTGTAATTTAAATAAATTTTTTATATAAAAAATTTATAACCTAGTAATTTAATTTGATCACAAATTTATATTGAAAACATTTATCCCAATAAAAATGATTGAAGAATTGTTATATTAATAAGTGGAGGTAGTTTTAATGAAAAAAATACTGATTAGTGCATTTATATTAGTTATGATGTTATGTATTAGTAGTTGTCAAAAAAATATTGAATATGATTCGCTATTGTTAATAATAAAAGATGCAACTTTTGATAACGCTTATGAAGAATTGATATGTTTAGACCATACATATTCTGTGAAATATAATGATTTAAAAGAACAAGACTTTTATAAAAATATAATGAATTCCAAGGTTGAATCTGTTGAAGTATTGCCTGAAATGATACCATTATGGAGTTTAATTATTTATTCAGATGACTCTAAATTACAAATAGATTGTCTAGATAGTTTATATGCTAAATATGAAGATAAGTGGTATAAAATAAAATGTTCAAATGAGGATATAATGGCCTTTAGTTCTTATCTACCTACTCATCAAATTTGTGAAAAAGAAGGTCATACTTGGGATGAAGGGTTTGTTTTAGAGATTCCTGAATCTAATGATAAAGAATTTATTCAAACTTGCATTAGGTGTAGAGAAGAAAGAACAACTATTGTTGTGGCAGGAGTTAAGTATAAATTGACTATAATTGGAAATGCTGATTTCTTATTAAATCCTCTTAATAAAGAATATTATCCTGGTTTTATGATGGAGATTAAAACGGATGTGTTGAATGATGCGGATATTGAAATATATGCTAATAATGAAAAACTTAAAAAAACACATTATGATAGTGATTACTGGGGATACAGTTTTGAAATGCCAAATGAAGATGTAATTCTTGAGATAAAAGTTGTAGATGGATTTTTAATAGGTTAAAAAGTTTCGATTTATGTAGATAGAAATCTTATGGATATGAAAATAAAAAGCTATTAATTGATTTTTAAAAAAAATATTCGTCCGCTCATATGACGTTAAACGTGGAGTATGGAAAGGAAACGACTTAGAAAACCGAGTA
>CAYLLO010000015.1:0-29017 GCA_964384805.1 uncultured Staphylococcaceae bacterium
TTTATGGTAATTTGTTCTATTTCACCCCAAAACCTCAAAGGATTTTACAGAACCATAATTTCGGGGACGAATCGTCATTTCTGGGTTATGAATTGCAAATTTCACACCTGCGGAAGTAATATTTCGGTTGTAAACGCGCCGTCCTCACTATTGCGGCTGATGTATCCGTTGAGCCGTTCCACAATCGCATCTATACGAACAAGACCAAATCCGTGTCCGTTACCTTTGATGCTGCGGAACAACTTTCCTTCTTTTTTCATTTTTTTACCGGCAGTAAAATTGGTAAAGGAAATGTAGAGCTGGGTATTTTTCATATCCATATATACACGAATCACACGCTGATTTTCCGGCAACTTCACACTCGCTTCAATGGCATTGTCAAAGAGATTACCGATGATACAGCAAAGGTCAATCTCTGAAGATTTCAGCTTGACGGGAATATACGCATCTGCCACGACCTCAATACCTTTCGCTTTTGCAAGCGAGATCTTGGAATTAAGAATAGCGTCGGTCATAGGATTGCCGGTCTTGATAACCGTATCAACAGTAGTCAGATCCTCGTCGAGCAGGTCAAGGTAATTCTTGATAGCATCGAGGTCGCCAGTAGCTGCGTAGGCTTTCATCGTCTGAATATGGTTGCGGTAGTCGTGCCTCCAACCGCGGATTTGACGGTACATATTATCAACTTCCCGGTAATGCGTTTCAATCAGTTCGTGCTGATAGGAAGCGATCTGCTTTTCTATTTTCTTGGAAAACAATCCCATACGCCTTACCTCATGTTGATAATTGCTCGGTTGATGCCGTCATACGCTCCCCGTGGGAGAGGAATGGCTGTTCCGTCACTCAGTTTGATTTCCGCCTTGGTTACTCGGCTGATTTGTATTAGGTTGATGATCGTGGAACGACCCACACGATAGAAACGCTCGTCAAGCTGTTTTTCAAGCTCGCCCAAAGTCATTTTCACCGTAATGTCAGTCAGAGCATGAATGGTAACGTAGTTGCCGAACACGTCAGCATAGCGGATTTGATAAATCGGAACACGAACCATTTCGCCGCCGATTTTAAAATTCAGGACCTTTTCATTCTTGGAAAGTTTTTCTGCGGCACGATCGAGCACCGAGCATAGCTTATCTTCCTTGACCGGCTTCACAAGAAAGTGGAGCGCCGCAACCTCGTAGCCCTCTGAAATGTAATCGGAGTAACCCGTGATGAAAACGATTTGAATGGCATCGTTGTTCTTACGGAGCTGCTTCGCCATCGTTACGCCGTCCATAGCTCCCATTTCAATGTCCAGGAGCAAAATGTCGTAGTCGCTTTCCTCTGCATAGTGGAACAGGAAGTTCTCAGCAGAAGCAAAGGTATCAGTATGTACAACATGATCAGCAGACATCGCCCAACGATCAACCATATTCAAAACATATTGTCTGTCTGCATCGGAATCGTCGCAGATTGCAATTTTGTATTTCATATTCTCACCGCCTTTTCGAGTACTATTTCTTAAACCATCCCAAAGTATCACAAAGCTTCCATAATACCCGTTTCTTTCTCCGGCGGATATTTCGCCTGTCTATGATGCTCATACTTGGACTTGTTGTAATTCTCACGCTCAATGATGCCGCACTTCTGTTTCACCTGTGCAATATACAGGTTGGAGATTTTATAGCCGTAATGTTCCATCAAATAGTCCTTGATTTCAGGATATGTGGCTTTTTCCCCGCATCGGTCACATCCAACTCGTCCATATGCAATTCTATTTCAATATTCTGCCGATTTTAAAGTTTGGACAATAAACATATCGTTTCTATATGAATGGTTTGTGGAAACATATCAACTGGTTGAACAGTTTCAATATTATAACCATTCTCAACTAAGTATTTTAAATCACGAGCTAGTGTTGCAACATCACAGGAAACATAAACAATCTTTGGAATATTCATCTCAACAACTGTTTTTAAAAAATCTCCTTCACATCCTTTACGTGGCGGATCAACCACAATAGCATCTGCTTTCACCCCATTTTTAGCCCATTTTTTAATTTGTTCTTCTGCTTTATTGCATACAAATTCAATATTTGTTAGTTTATTCATAGCCGCATTTTCTAGAGCATTTTCGATTGCTTCAGGTACAATTTCAACACCATATACGTATTTTACTTTTTTAGCTATTGTGCTCCCAATTGTTCCAATACCACAATAAGCATCAATGACCACATCTGTTTTTTTAAAAGCTCCCAACTCTAAAACTTTATTATATAATTTCTCCGTTTGATTATTATTAACTTGATAAAATGAACGACATCCAATTTTATATTTTAAGCCACATAATTCATCAATAATATAGTTTCTACCATATAACACTTTAAAATAGTTTCCAAGAATGGTATTAGTTTGGTATTTATTTACATTAATCATAACTGAAACAATTCGTGAATGACGTTTAATTAATTTTCCTACAAGTTCTTCTAAATCTGGATATTCAGCTTTTGTACAAACTAATATAACCATTATTTCACCAGTTTTAATACTTTCTCTAATTAAAACATGACGAATATCACCTTTATTTAGTTTTTCATCGTAACCTTTGATGTGATATTCATTACATAAATTACGAAGAAATTTCACAATTTCAGTCATTTCATCAGTTTGAATACTACATTCTGTTAAGGGGATAATTTCATGAGTATTTAACTTGTAAAATCCACTAATTGCTTTTCCCTTTAATTCACCAAACGGCACTTGAACTTTATTACGATATTTAGATGGTTCTTTCATTCCAATAACATCATTAATATGAATTTTATCAAAGCCACCTATTTTACGTAATGTCTCTCTAACCATTCCTTTTTTAAAACTAAGTTGTCCTTCATATGATAAATGCATTAATTGACATCCACCACATTCTCCAAAGATTGGACAAACTGGTATAACACGATTAGGACTCTTTTTGTCGCTAAAAATTCTAATAATTTGTCCTAATCCATAGTTTTTCTTCATTGTTGTTATCTCAATAATCCCCATTTCTCCAATAATAGCCCCTTCAACAAAAATAGGGTAGTTTTCTAAAGGTTTATCATCAATTGTAATACCACTTACTTTACATACTCCTCTTCCGTCATGAGTCATTGAGACAAATTCTACTTTATATTTTTCATGTTCTTGAATTACTTTTAATTCAATATTTTCTAGTCCATTTTGTTCTTTCATTTTGTTAATCCTCAATATTTCTTAATGCTAAACCACCAGTTGAAGTTTCTTTATATTTGGTGTGCATATCTTTTCCTGTCTCATGCATTACTTCTATGACACTATCCAAAGTAACAGTGTGTGACCCATCAGATATCATCGCATATTTGACTGCTTTTCTTGCATATTCACTGCACATTGCATTTCGTTCTATACATGGAATCTGAACTAACCCATAAACTGGATCACAAGTCATTCCTAAATGATGTTCTAGTCCTATTTCTGCCGCACATTCAATTTGAGCATTTGTTGCTTTTTTAAGAAATGCCAAAGCTCCACATGCCATACTACATGCAACGCCAATTTCTCCTTGACAACCAACTTCGGCCCCTGAAATGGAAGCATTAGTTTTAACAATATTGCCAATTAAACCTGCAACAATTAACGCATCAATTAATTCTTCTTCGGTAGCATAACCTTCATATAATTCAGGTAGAATTGTTCCTGGAACAACTCCACATGATCCACAAGTAGGAGCCGTAACAACAATTCCGCCAGCAGCATTTTCCTCGGCTGCAGCAAGTGCCACCGCAAACGATAAAATATCCGTATCTTTAGTTTGTTGATATTTATCATAAAAACCTTTGGCTTTTCGGCATAATTTTAATTTGCCTGGTAAAATCCCATCTGTCATTAGACCTTTTTGAGTTGTTTTTCCCATTTGAGTTAAAACCATTTTTAAATATTCTCTTAAGTCACCATCTTCATATTGTAAACAATACTCTACAAGTGAAATATTTTTTTCTTCACATTCTTTAAGAATTTCACCCATTTTGGATATTGGATATATTTCTTTTTCTCTACTAGTTATTTTTTCGTTTAACTCTCGTAATTCTCCACCACCAATGCTAAAAACTAACCAGTCACCAATTAAAACATTTTGCTTATAAGCACTAAATTTCATCGCATTTGAGTGGTATTCGTAAACAATATCAAAGTTAAATTTAACATCTACTTTTATTGGAAAAAATTCATCAATAATTGCTTTATCTGTCAAATGTCCTTTACCTGTTAACGCTAAAGATCCAAATAATTCGACTATAATAAAATCTGCCTCAGGATATTTACCTTTAAATATTTGGCTAGCCATAGCAGGTCCCATTGTGTGAGAACTAGATGGACCATGACCTATTTTATAAATTTCTTTTATTGAATTCATGATCAATTTACCTTTTGCTTAGCTGCTTCATTTTCACTCATTATTTGAGAAACTCTTGTCGATGCCGCTGCCGCAATTGCTCCCACAATATCATCTAAAAAAGTGTGACAACTATTCTTATCTCCTTTACCATCATAATTTAATTTTTCTACAATCCCTAATTTATTAACATCTATGTCTCCAAAATTGGTTTGGCCTATTGCCCCATATAGTCTAGCAATGTCAAGTCCAAAAATCTCATCAATTCCAAATACTCCCAAATCATATCTAATAATATCTTGAATTGGACCTTTAAACATACCTTCTTCAGCAAGACGATCTATTTCAACACCTAATTGTAAAAGATGAAAAATATCTCTTAAAGACAGAATTTTTTCGACGCTTTCTTTACAAAGATTATATTCAACATTTTCATAATAACGTTTTTGCTGATTATAAGCAATAATCGTAATATCATCAATTGTAACACCACGTTCTAATAGTTTTTCACAATTGATATTAAACATTTCTTCTCGTGAATAATAAAGTTTTGGTTTCATAAAACACCTTCTTTTTACATATATTTAGCAAGTCCACCATTAATAAAATCTGCTGACATCATTCTTCTTTTTCCTGATACTTGTAGCTCATAAATATCTAAAGCCGTTCCATTTCCACAAGCAATAGTAAAATATCTTTTAGTTTTATTAATAATTGTTCCCACTTCTACATTATGAGTCAATTCACTTACCTTAGCTTGATATATTTTAAGTGTATCCCCTTTTATAACTATATTAGCAGCAGGTACGGGAAGAAGCCCTCTTATTTTATTAATTAATGTCTTTGCATCTTCATTTAAATTTAATTTTTCTTCTTCAGGAGTAATATTATAAGCAAAAGTTACTTGTTCTTCATCTTGTTTAACTCCCGTAATTTCTCCTTTAATTAAAGAAGGAATTGTTTCCATTAACAAATCACGGCCTAAAATTGACAATTTTTTAAACATTGTCCCTGTTGTATCCTCATCTAAAATTGGAATCGCTCTTTGACTTAAAATATCTCCAGCATCCATAGCTTTTTCCATATACATAATTGTCACTCCTGTTTCTTTATCTCCATTTATTACCGCATAATGAATAGGAGCACCTCCACGATATTTCGGCAATAATGATGCATGAACATTAATACTACGATATTTGGGATAATTTAATACTTTAGTTCCAATAATTTGTCCAAATGCAGCAGTTACAATCAAATCTGGCTCAGCATCAATAATTTGTTGATAATCCTTACGAATATTTTGAGGTTGAAATACTGGAATATTGTGCTCAACAGCACATTTTTTAACAGGCGAAGCTACAATTTCTTTTTTTCTTCCAACTTCTTTGTCAGGTTGCGTAACAACTAAAACAACCTCATATTTTTTTATTAAAGCTTCTAAGATGGGGACACTAAAATCAGGTGTTCCCATAAAAACAATTTTTAACATGTCTTCCTCCTTTAAATGTTTCTAGGATATTTATCAAAAACAATCATAGTTTTAGAATTTTGATAAAGTTTATATATTTGTTGGTATACACTATTAATATTCTTATATTGATGTTTAATAATTAATTGTACACAATGCTCTGTTTTGTTATACACTGGTCCTAAAATTTGAATATTAAATTTAATTGTATTATATAAATGGCGTTTAATGATATTAGCAGTTTTATACATTTCCTTATATTCTGCTTTCACAAAAATACGATTAACCTCATAAATAGGATCTAATCTTAATACCTCACGGTTTTTTAACTCTTCGATAAAAAATTGATCATATTCGTCTAATAAAAAATGAGTTAAAACTGGTAATTCAGGGCTATATGTTTGAATAATTAATTTTTTACTTGAATTATCCAAATGTAGTAAAGCATGCTTTAACATAGAATATGCTTTTTCATTAGCATGATAACTTGGAGCTTTTGCAACTATATCTAAATTAATAATACCTACTAAATCTATCTTACTATTAATTATAGAACGTGAAAAAATATCACTACTAATAATTACATCTGTTAAATTATCATGTAATTTTATTAATTCATCTTCCAAAGTATCATAACTGGAATCTTTTACCACTCCAATTCGAATTTCTTTAAATTCTTTTTCTAATACTTCTTTTAGTTTTTCCATCCCCAAACCGATATGTCGAATATAATTACTACCACAAGTTGGACATACTTGTTCAAAAAAATGTCTATTTCCACAAGTTGGACAAATTAAAAGTCCTTTTTCTTTTTGATACTGCATTGGTGTATCACAATTATGACATTTAATTACATTTCCACAACTACGACATAAAACAAACTGACTATACCCCTTATTATTTAAAATTAATAAAACCTTTCCTTTGTTATCAATAGTTTTCTCAATTTCACTATGTAATTTAGACGATATGGGACTTGTATTACCTGTAACTAATTCATTTTTTAAATTAACAACTTCAATTTTTGATGTTTGTGTTTCTATCTTTGGTAAAACAGTTAACGTAGTCGCATAACACTCTAGCGTCGGTGCATAACTATGTAAAATAAGACGTGCATTTAGAGTATTTTTCCGATATTTAAAAACATTATTTAAATCATATCTAGGACTTTGATCATTGCGATAATTATCACTTTCTTGATCAATTAATAAAATTGTGCCAATATCAGTATAAGGATACATAGCTCCAATAGGCGTAGTAACCATTATATCATAATCATTACTTCTTATTTTTTGAAAAATATCATAGTTTTCAGTAGAACTGATATCAGAATTTAAACATAGAATTCTTAAATCAGTATTTAAGCTTAGAATACTTTGATAACGATAACTAGATAAGATATCCGCGACTACTATCAAAGTTTTTTTCCCTAAATTTTGATCTTGTTTGATTATTTCTAATAAAACTGTTAACTCCTCTTTGCTGCTCGATGGTATCCATAACATTTCATTACTAATAAGTAATAATTCTTTAAATTTATTAGTTAATTTTAACAATTCTTCATTTTTAACTAATACTTCACGTTTTTTATCTTTTACGTTCTTATACTTTTTTTTGCATATAAACCCTAATTCTGATAACTTTTTAACTCTATAACTACTAATTGGATAACTCTCCAAAATTTCATTCAATGACAATGGTTCATTTTTATCTTTCAAAAACTTTAAGAAATCTAATTCAACTGAATTATTAATTAAAAAAGCTTTGTTATTATATTCTTCTAAGGTAATATAATACTTTGTAATTTGAGGATTTCTCAAAGAATCTACCGCATCATATGTTAATCTAACACTACCATCTTTTAATGCTTTATTAATAATATTGGCATATTTTTCTAATTCATTAGTCAATTTTAAAGTATTCTTGCCATTAAATAATAATGCTAAATTAGCATCCAACTTAGTAACATCGTCAGTTAATAAATATTTAGAAGATTTTAAACGTAAACAAGAAGGTATCATTAAATTAAGAATTCTTGAACGTGGACAAATAGTGTCATTTTTTAGATATTCGCTTAAATCTAATTGTTCTTGATTAATTAATGGTTCTAAGTCTAAAACCTCAATTATTTCTTTTTTTTCACCTTCAAAAAGTGAATTTTTATGCAAATCTATGACAAATCCCATCCAAAGACGTTCACTATGTCCAAATTTAACTTTAACCCTACAACCAACTTTTATAAATGTTTGTGCATATTCTGGAACAATATATTCAAACTCATAGTCGGTTGCACTACTAGAATTATCAATAATAACACTTGCATACATAAAATCCACCTTCTTTATCTTAATTATACCATACTTTAGTTAAGAAATAAATTATTTTTAAAAAAATATCGTATTATTATTTTTTTTAGAAAATAAATAAAGAATTAGCCATACCATTTGGTATGGCTAATAGATTATGCTATCATTTTCGGAGTATCATATTTTGGTTCATTTTCATCTGCAGGTACAACTTCAACATCTCTAACGAGACCTGTTCCCGCTGGAATTAATCCACCAATAATGATGTTTTCCTTCAATCCTTCTAAATAGTCAATCTTTCCTCGAATAGCGGCCTCAGTCAACACTCTAGTAGTCTCTTGGAATGATGCAGCTGACAAAAATGAATCAGCTTTTAATGAAGCTCTTGTGATACCTAAAATTACTGGTTTAATAACTGGTAATCTCTTACCTTTTGCCATTGTATCTTCAATAATCTTAATCATTTCAGCTTTTGATACAAATGTACCTGGAAGTAAATCTGTACCTCCTTCATCTACAACTAATACTTTTTGTAACATTTGTTTGATAATGATTTCAACGTGTTTATCTGAAATATCTACCCCTTGAGCACGATAAACTTTTTGTACCTCTTTAAGGATATATTCTTCAACTTTATCAACACTTGCTACACGAAGCAATTCTTTCGGATGAACTAAACCATCAACAATTAAATCTCCAGCTTCTACTTCGTCTCCAACTTTGACGATAGGTTTCTTTCCACTATCTGTTAAATATTTTTTATCATTTGACCCATTTGGATCAAGTGGTGATTCAATAATAACAGTAAAACGATTGTTTTGTTCAGGTATAATTTCTTTAACTCTACCTTTAATTTCTGAAATAATTCCTTTACCTTTAGGTTCACGGGCTTCAAATAATTCTTGAATACGTGGTAACCCTTGAGTGATATCGTCTCCAGCAACCCCACCACTATGGAATGTTCTCATAGTTAATTGCGTACCAGGTTCACCTATTGATTGAGCTGCAACAACTCCAACAACTTCACCTTTTTCAACTGTTTCTGTAGTTGACAAGTCAGATCCATAGCATTTAACACAAACACCCACGCGAGCATCACATGTTAATAATGTTCTAACTTCAACACATTTCAAGTTACGTACTTCACCATCTCTTTGAACATATTTTTTCACTGCTAGGTCTCCACGAGCAATAATATCATCTGCAATAGGTTCAGTAATAATTTGGTTACGATCAACGATTAAATCTTTCTTTCCAGTTTCAGGATTTTTTGTTTTAGAATAAATAGGTTTAGAAGCAAAACGACCTATAATACGATCTTTTAACTTAACAATTGTAGTATCATCACGAGTATTAATTAAATCTGTCATAACCATACCCTTATCAGTCCCACAATCATCACATGTTACCGTAATATCATGAGAAACGTCAACTAAACGTCTTGTTAAATATCCAGATTCAGCAGTTTTTAATGCTGTATCAGTAGAACCTTTACGAGCTCCATGAGTTGAAATAAAGAATTCTGACATTGACATTCCTTCACGGAAACATGACTTAATTGGAATTTCCATCGGTTCACCATTTGGTTTAGCCATTAGCCCACGCATACCAGCAAGCTGTGTAAAGTTTGAACTAGATCCACGAGCTCCAGAGTCCGCCATCATAAAAATATGGTTTGTTGAAGCGTGGTCAGACATTACTTGTTTAATTTGTTTTTCAATTGAATCTTTGGCATCTGTCCATACTTGAATAACATTTTTTTTACGTTCACTTTCATTTAAAATACCACGACGGTACATTGAATTGTATTTTTTAACTTTTGTTTCCGCAATTTCTAGAATTTCTGGTTTTCCTGGAATATCCATTACGTCAAAAGCCGATACTGTAATACCACACATTGTTGAGTAATAGAAACCTAAGTCTTTCATTTTATCTAGTGTTTTAGATGTTTCAACAAGTTTAGCTTGTTTAAATACTTCACTAATAATCATACTTAAAAATTTCTTTTTAAACGGTGAATTAAGTGGTAAAGCAGCAATTGCCTCTCTATAATTTTCTCCTTTATTAACAAAGAAGCGTTCATCTGTCTCAACGGACAAGTTTTCTTGAGTTGCTTCATTAACATATGAGAAATTTTCAGGGAAAATTGAGTTAAATATAATCTTACCATGAGTAGTAATAATGTATTTATTCTTTCTTTCTTCATTGCGTTTTACCGCAGCCTCATATTTTTCTGGATCAGTTTCTTTCCAAGATTCTTCAATATGAACAAATGGTTTATTTAAAGTATGAGCAGGGATAACAAATCTTGTATGAAAGTCAATTTCTCCTCTTTCATAAGCAAGCTCTACTTCTGATGGGTTTTTAAACAAACGACCTTCACGAGCATTGATATGGAATTTTTGATTTTTTTCACATAATCCATCTTTTACCGCATCATCTAAATATTTGATGTTACGATAAAATTCTGTTTCAGTTTCAATTTTACTATTAAATGATACTAAATTAGCCATGTATGCTTTATGTAAATCATCATAATTGTCAAAATCATAAGCAGGTTGACTTCTTTCAATTGATAAATAGTAATTACCAATAATCATGTCTTGTGATGGAGTAACGATAGGTTTACCATCTTTAGGAGCTAAAATGTTTTTTGATGCAAGCATTAATAAACGAGCTTCTGTTTGGGCTTCTTCTGATAGTGGCACATGCACTGGCATTTGGTCTCCATCAAAATCGGCATTAAAAGCTGTTGTTACTAGTGGGTGAAGTCTAATAGCTTTTCCTTCTACTAGTTTTGGCTCAAAAGCTTGGATTGAAAGACGGTGCAAAGTTGGCGCACGATTCAATAGAACAGGGTGTTCAACAACAATCTTTTCTAAAGCTTCCATTGCTTCTGGTGTACCTTTTTCAATCATTTCTTTCGCACGTTTGATTCCAGCTTTTTCTTTAATAGTTTCTCCATTTAACGCATCCTTTTGACGTAAATAATTGATGATAAATGGTTTAAATAAAATTAAGGCCATTTCACGTGGAATACCACATTGATACATTTTTAAATCTGGACCAACAACAATAACACTACGTCCTGAGTAGTCTACACGTTTACCTAATAAGTTTTGACGAAAACGTCCTTGTTTACCTCTTAATAAATCAGACAGAGATTTTAGAGAACGATTTTTATCCATAACAGGTCGTTTATTACGACGATTTAAACCAGTATTATCAATTAAAGCATCAACTGCTTCTTGAAGCATACGTTTTTCATTTTTCGTAATTAATTCTGGTGCAAAAACTTCGAATTGTTTACGCAATCGATTATTACGATTAATGATACGACGATATAAATCGTTTAGATCAGTTGTTGCGAAACGTCCACCATCAAGTTGAACCATTGGTCTTAAATCTGGTGGAATTACTGGAACAACGTCCATAACCATCCACTCAGGTTTATTTTCTGATTGGGCAAATGCTTCCGCAATCTCTAATCTCTTAATTAATTTTTCACGTTTTTGCTTAGTTGCGGTCTTTAATTCTTCACGGATATTCGTAACAATTTCTTTGACATCAATCTTTTCAAGTAAATAACGAATTGCATCAGCACCCGTTTTAACTTTATATTTGAACGGATATTGACGTTTATACATTGCATGTTCTTGTTCAGTAATAATCATTCCTTCATGTAACTCTTCAATTTCTTCATTAACTTCTGTAATGATATAAGAAGCAAGATATACAACATCATCTACTTGTGTAGTTTTCATGTCTAGTAAAATACCAATTTTACTAGGGATGCTACGTAAATACCAATTATGAACAACAGGTGCAGCCAAAGCAATGTATCCCATACGTTCACGACGAACTTTACTTTCGGTTAATTCAACGCCACATTTTTCACAAACTTTGTGTTCACCATTTAAACTCTTACGAGATTTCCCACAAGCACATTGGTAATCTTTAGTAGGGCCAAAGATAACTTCACAAAACAAACCATCTTTTTCAGGTTTTAGAGTACGATAATTAATAGTTTCATGTTTTTTGACTTCGCCTTTTAAATCGTAATCTTTTAAGAAATTACCTTCTTTGTCATATACGGCCATCTTGTCTTTACGTAAAGGATTGTATTTCAATACATTTCCATTTTTTACTTCTTCACGCAATACAGGGTTTGCCCAAGAAATAATTTCTTCAGCAGATGCAATACCAACTTGAATATATTTATATTTTTTATTACTCAAATTAATCACCCCTATTATAGTCCACGTTTGCTTGCTTGTGCTTCAGCAAACTGTTCAACTAAACTTTCATTAGCAACGTCAACCCCATCATTGTTAATTAACTTAACACTTAATCCTAAACCTTGTAATTCTTTAATTAATACCCGGAATGATTCAGGAATACCTGGTTCTGGAATTGGTTCTCCATCAACAATTGCTTTGTAAACTTTATTACGCCCAACGATATCATCAGACTTAATAGTCATCATTTCTTGTAATGTATGCGCTGCCCCATATGCTTCTAAGGCCCAAACTTCCATTTCTCCGAAACGTTGACCACCATTTTGGGCTTTACCTCCCATTGGTTGTTGAGTAACTAGAGTATATGGTCCTTCACTACGCGCATGTAGTTTATCATCAACCATGTGAGCTAGTTTAATCATATACATTACTCCAACAGAAATTTTATTATCAAATCGACGTCCTGTACGTCCATCATATAAATACATTTTCCCAAATTCATCTACGGGAGCTTTGAAATCACGAGAATCTTTTAAAGCTGCCTCACGTTCCATATCACGCGCTTCATTCATAATTTCAACTAAATCTTCTTGTTTAACTCCATCAAATACTGGTGTAGCAACATGTACTCCAAGTTTCTTAGCGGCCATACCTAAATGAATTTCAAGTACTTGTCCGATATTCATACGTGAAGGAACCCCTTGAGGATTAAGCATAATATCTACAGGAGTACCATCTTCCATAAATGGCATATCTTCAATTGGTAAAATATTAGAGATAACCCCTTTATTACCATGTCGACCAGCCATTTTATCTCCTTCAGAAATCTTACGTTTTTGAACAATATATACACGTACAACCTCATTTACTGAAGGTGGAAGTTCTGCTCCATCTTTTCTTGTGAAGTGTTCAATCTTACTTACAATACCACCTCCACCATGTGGAACTTTTAATGAAGTAATACGAACATCTTTAGAATTATCAGAAAATAATGCTTGACTTAAACGTTCTTCAGGAGTTGGTTCAGTTAATCCTTTAGGTGTTACTTTACCTACTAAAGTATCACCTTCTTTAACTTCTGCTCCTAATCTTACAATCCCATTAGGTCCTAAATTTTGAACTGAATCTTTTGCTTCCCCATCCAAATCTGCGGTAATCATTTCTTTACCAAGTTTTGTATCACGAACTTCAATATCATATTCTTCAATATGAATTGAAGTATAAACATCATCTTGAACTAAACGTTCACTCATAATAACAGCATCTTCGAAATTATATCCATTCCATGTCATAAAGGCAATAACTACATTACGTCCTAAAGCAAGTTCTCCTTGATCCATAGATGATCCATCGGCTAAAACATCCCCTACTTCAATTGTTTCACCAACTCTTACAATTGGTCGTTGGTTGACACATGTTGAATGGTTAGAACGTTCATATTTTGTCATTTCATAAGTATGACGAATACCATTATTATCACAAAGAATAATTTTATATCCATCGACATATTCAATAACTCCAGCGCAATCTGCGACAATTGCGACACCTGAATCTTTAGCTGCTTTATATTCAATACCAGTACCAACAAATGGTGCTTCTGGTTTAAGTAACGGAATAGCTTGACGTTGCATGTTAGCTCCCATCAATGCACGTGTTGTATCATCATGTTCTAGGAACGGAATACATGCAGTTGAAATTGCAACTACTTGTTTAGGAGATACATCGAGTAAGTTAACATCCATTTTACTAACTTCTACGAATTCTCCATTCTTACGAGCAATTACTTTATCATCAGTAATGGTAATTTCTCCAGTGATTGGATCTTTACTCATATGAACATTAGCTTGTGCAATTACATATTCTTCTTCCTCATCTGCGGTTAAATAACGTGGTTCAATACTTGTATCAATATATGCTTTATGAATTCCTTCCTTGTATGAAGGTTCCTCACGATTATTTTTAACAGTCAAATATGGTGTTTGAATAAAACCATATAAATTAACTTTAGCATATGATGCAAGTGAATTAATTAATCCGATATTTTGTCCTTCAGGAGTTTCTACTGGACAAATTCTTCCATAGTGCGATGGGTGAACGTCACGAACTTCAAACCCAGCACGTTCTCTTGATAACCCACCTTGTCCTAAAGCTGATAAACGTCGTTTATGAGTTAATTCAGAAAGCGGATTAATTTGATCCATGAACTGTGATAACTGGCTACTACCAAAAAACTCACGAATTGTTGAACTAAGAGGACGAATATTAACTAAATTTTGAGGAACTACAGTACGCGAATCAACTGATGTAGACATACGATCACGAACATTTTTTTCTAATTTAGTTAATCCAATGCGGAATTGATTTTGTAACAACTCACCTATTAAACGTAGACGACGGTTTCCTAAATGGTCAATATCATCAGTACGTCCTACTCCATCATGTAAGTTTAAATAATAAGAGATAGAAGCAAAAATATCAGACAATACGACATGATTAACTGTTTCACGTTGATCATTACCAATAATTTTAACACGTTTTTCTCCATCAGATGTTTTAACTAGTACTTCTAATGTTTCTAGTAGTACGCTATTACCTTCAAGCATTAATTCAAATTCTTTTTCAACACGTAAATGTTTACGATTTTGTTCAAGAATTTCAACTGTATTAACACCTTTAGCATCCTTATAGTGAATTTCAGTCCCTGCAGGCAAAATAATCTCTCCAGTTTCCTTATTAACAAAATCTTCTGCCAACCGATGTCCTATTGCCCTTTGAATAACATCTAATTTTTTATTAACTTTATAACGCCCTACACTTGCCAAGTCATAACGACGAACATCGAATAATCGACTCGCAATAAATTTTCTAGCCGTATCAGCAGATGTTTTTTCTCCTGGGCGTAAACGATCGTATAATTCTTTAATCGCATCATCTTCTCCAAAAGTAGGGTCTTTTGCAAAAGTATTACGCATAAACTCAGATTCACCAAATAATTCAATCATCTCATTGTTACGTTTTACTCCTAATGCCCTAATCAAAGTAGATAAAGGTACTTTTTTAGAGCGATCAAGTTTCGCATAAAAAATATCTTTTGTACCAAGTTCAAATTCAATCCATGCCCCACGGGTAGGAATAATTTGTCCTGAATAATTAACACGACCAGTTTTTTTATTCTTTTCTTTGGAGAAAAATACCCCAGCAGAACGAATAATTTGAGTAACAATAACACGTTCTGATCCATTAATGATAAAAGTCCCCCAAGGAGTCATAAAAGGGAATTCTCCCATAAAGATTTTATCTTCTTTTATTTCTCCTGTTTCTTTGTTAATTAATCTAACATTAACTTTTAAAGCCTTAGAATAATTTACACTATGTACTTTAGCTTCTGTAATTGAATACTTTGGTTCATCGAATTCATAATCACCAAAATATAATTCAAATTTTTCTCCATCTCCATGATCCCTAATTGGAGATATTTCTTGAAATAATTCTTTTAATCCTGTATCAATTAACCATTGAAAAGAACCAGTTTGTACTTCAATTAAGTTAGGTAATTCAACACTAGTTTGAACTCTAGAATAATTACGACGAACCCTCTTTTTTCCATATTGAACATTTTTCCAACTCAAAATAATCCACCTCTCGATATAGTTTAGAATGCAAAATGCCCTATCCTATCATATTTTATTATAATACCACAAGGACAACTTTTTGTCAAGAAATATTTCCTACTTTTTATAAAATATAATAAAAAATCGCCATTTTTTTAAAAATACTTTATTTTTTATTATTCAATTATTTCCTAGATTTTATAACCCAATATCCGCCGTCTTTAGTAACAATTTCAACTTTTTCAAAAATATTTTTTAAACATTTTAATGCCGATTCTGCACCTTGTTTTTTTTGGATTACAATCCACAATTCCCCGTTTTCTTCCAAATGATCATAAGCACCCGATAAAATTTCAAAAACAATCTTTTTACCAGCCCTAATTGGAGGGTTTGAAATAATTGTATCGTATGTTTTATCAATATTTACATAACAACTACTTTCAAAAATATTAACATTTTCAATACCATTTTTAAGAGCATTTTTTCGGCATAAATCAATTGCTCGTAAATTAACATCAACCATATCTATCATTAAATTATGATATTTTTTGGCAATAGTTAATCCCATAGCTCCGTAACCACAACCAACATCTAAAAGCATTTTTTTGTTACTTAAATCTGGCAAATTTTGAAGTAAAACATTACTCCCAAAATCTATTCCTCCTTTAGAAAAAACCCCATTATCCGTGTCAAAAAATAGCATTGATTTTTTAAAATAATATTTAATTGTATGAATATCACTTTTTAAATTTTCATTATTTTCGAAATATTGATTACTCATAAAAAACTCCTAATAATAAAAAATAATAAAACCCGAAGAGTTCATCTCCAGGTTTTATGAATTAAACTTAACTATTTAACTTCTACTTCAGCGCCAGCTTCAACTAATTTAGCTTTTAAACCTTCAGCTTCTTCTGGAGAAATGTGTTCTTTAACAGGTTTTGGAGCTCCATCAACTAAATCTTTAGCTTCTTTTAATCCTAATCCTGTAATTTCACGAACTAATTTAATTACAGCTAATTTGTTTGCACCAGGGTGTTTTAAAATAACAGATACTTCAGATGGTCCTGTTTCTTCAACAGCTGCTGGGCCTGCAGCAACAGCTACTGGAGCTGCGGCAGTAACACCGAATTCTTCTTCGATAGCCTTAACTAATTCATTTAATTCTAATACACTCATTTCTTTTATTGCAGCAATAAAATCTGCAGTACTAATTTTTGCCATTTCGTTTGTTCCTCCTATTAACGATTTATTCTTCTTTTTCTGAAACTGCTTTAATAGCACATGCTAAGCCACGAATTGGAGCTTGCATTACACTCAACAACATAGATACCATACCAAGCTTGTTTGGTAATTTTGATAATTGTTCAAGTTCTTTAGCGTTGGTTACTACACCACCAACAACACCACTCTTAACAGTGATTTTGTGATCTTTCGCAAACCCAAATAAAACCTTACTTGCACCAACTTCATCCTCTGAGAAGACAGCAGCACTAGGTCCCACTAAACTTTGAGCATCAACACCATATCCAACTTTTTCTGCAGCACGGCGTAAAATGTTATTTTTAATAACCTTCATTTCACAGTTTTCAGCACGTAGCTTAATTCTTAATTCAGTAACTTCAGCTACAGTTAATCCTAGGTAATCAACGAATACTGTTGAACCAGCGTTTGTCATCTTTTCAGCAACTAATTCAACTTGTTCTTGTTTTTTAGCGATTGTCGCTTCATTCATTGTTTTCACCTCCTGAAAATTTTAAAGGATTTTTTCCTCGGTAGGAAATTAAGTTGTCATAGACAACACCTACTGTCTACGGCAATGACGTTTGGACTATATACTATTATATAAAATTCACTATTTTTTATTAAGCAATTGTAGAACCATCAATTTTGATTCCAGGACCCATAGTTGCTGAAACAGAAATGTTTAGCATATATACACCTTTAACAGTTGATGGTTTAACACGCATTAATTGATTGTAAATAGCTTGAATATTTTCTTTTAATTGTTGTGCTCCAAATGAAGCTTTCCCAACTGGAACTAAGATGTTACCAGTCTTGTCAGCACGGTATTCAACCTTACCGGCTTTAAATTCTTTAACAGTTTTTTCAACATCCATTGTTACTGTTCCTGTTTTAGGGTTTGGCATTAATCCTTTAGGTCCTAAAATACGTCCTAATTTACCAAGTTCACCCATCATATCAGGTGTAGCAATTAAAATATCGAAATCAAACCAACCTTCTTTAATTTTTTCTAAGTAATCAGTATCGCCTGCATAATCTGCTCCTGCTGCTAAAGCTTCTTTAGCTTTAGCATCTTTAGCGATAACTAATACACGAACATTTTTTCCAGTTCCGTTTGGTAATGACACTGCACCACGTAAATTTTGTTCCGCTTTACGAGTATCAATGTTTAATCTAAAAGAAAGTTCCACTGTTGCATCAAATTTCGCATAGCTAGTTTTTTTAACTAATTCAATTGCTTCATCAATTGAATATTTATTAAATCTATCAACTAACTTTAAAGCTTCTTGATACTTTTTACCTCTTTTTGCCATATTATTTTCCTCCTAAATGTGGTCTAACGAATTAAATTCTTCCACTGTTTTAGACAGATATTTATCTATCTTAATTTGATTATTGTAGACTATTCTACAACGATTCCCATTTGTCTTGCAGTACCTTCTATGGTACGTGCAGCTGCTTCTTCATCGTAAGCATTCAAATCAGGCATCTTTGTTCTTGCAATTTCTAAACATTTTTCCTTAGAAATAGTAGCAACCTTTTGTTTCTTAGGAGTAGATGCTCCTTTATTGATGCCGGCTGCTTTTTTAAGCAAGTCAGATGCTGGTGGAGTTTTAGTCTCAAATGTAAATGTACGGTCTTCATAAACTGTAATTACAACTGGAATAATACTTCCCATTTGATCTTTTGTCTTTTCATTGAATTGAGTACAAAATTGTTGAATGTTTACTTGTGCTTGTCCTAAAACTGGTCCAACTGGTGGAGCTGGATTAGCTTTACCTGCAGCGATTTGTAATTTAATTACTTTTTTAATTTGTTTTGCTGCCACGAGACACACCTCCTTTTTTGTCCGTGAGTGGTCAAATGAATATAAATATTCTCCCACTTAAAAAATTATAAATATTATATAGTATATGTGCTGTCAATGCACGCGTCTATTATTATATATAAAATTTTCCAAAAAGTCAAGGAATATATAAACTTATTTTTTCATCTTAAAATAACCTTTTTACCAATAAAAATTCATTTTTTATTGTTATATTTATAAAGTTTTAAAAGGAGGATAAATATGTATTTATTTAAAAAATTTTTTTCATTGATTACCATAATTGCACTAATGTTTAGTCTATGTGGTTGTATGTCCAAAAATGTCGACGAAGACCTTCTTTCACCTGATTCAAGCCCTTCAAAAGGAGATTATGGATATGGTGATTACGTTACACCTAAAATCGATGATTCTAGCGAAGCTGAAGCAGAAATTACCGGCCATGACAATCAAGGGCCTGTTGCTGGCCAAATTACAGCAGCTGAATGGAGTGATATTGAAAATTATGATTTTTGGTTAAATTTATTTGAATCTTCTCAAGAAAATTCAAACGGTTTATTTAGCGAATATTTCACACGTTTAAACTCTTATTCTTCTTCACTATATACTAAAAATATGATTACCGTTAATATTTCCAACAATGATAATCCTATCGAAGATTTAAACATCAAAGTGTATAATGACAATTATATTTTCGAAACAAAAACTAACGTTTTCGGAAACGCCTACCTATTTTTACCTCAAAACCCAACTTTTCCTTATATAATCGAATACAACAATCAAACATATGAGTTAACATCTTATACTCAAGAAACTATAGAATTAACAACAGACGCAACTACCAACCAAACTAAATATTTAGATTTAATGTTTGTAATTGATACAACCGGTTCAATGAGTGATGAATTAGAATATCTTAAATCAGAAATTAAAGATGTAATCGAAAATATAAATGCTGAGCAAAACAACATTCGTTTATCACTAATTTTTTATCGTGATGAAGGAGATCAATATGTAACAAGATTATTCGATTTCACAACTAACATTAGTGAACAAATTATCAACATCACTAAACAAAGTGCAAATGGTGGCGGAGATTTCCCTGAAGCAGTCGATCAAGCTTTAAGTCTTGCGGTAAACCAAGCAAATTGGAGCACCGAGTTTTCAACTAAATTACTAATTCACGTATTAGATGCTCCCCCACACTCTACTTCTGAAAACTTATCTTTATTTACCGAATCTATTCTAAATGCCACCAAAAAAGGTATTCACATTATTCCTATTGCTTCAAGTGGCATTGATAAATGGACAGAATACTTATTAAGAGTCGAAGCTTTAATGACTGGTGGTACATACACTTATATTACCAATGATTCAGGAATTGGTGGTAACCATATTGACGCAACAGTTGAAAATGTTATAGTAGAGTATTTAAATAGTATGCTAATCCGTATAATTAATGAATACTATACAGGTATAAAAACTGAACCAATTCCTTATAATCAAACACAAAAATAAACAATTAAAATGGATGCGCATGCATCCATTTTAATTAATCTTTTCAATTTCATCAAAACTAATTTCAGTTGGTGTTTGTCTACCAAAAAAATCTACTAAAATAGTAACTTCTTGTTTTTCAATATCAACTTCTTCAACAGTCGCTTCTTGACCAGCAAATGTACCAGTTAACACGCGGACTTTATCACCAATTTGAAATTTAGATTCAACCTCTAAGGTTACTCCACAGCTCTTTAAAATCGGAATTATCTCTTCATTAGATAACGGAACCGGTTTTGCTCCTCCACCACTAGAACCTAGAAATCCCGTAACCATTGGTGTGTTACGAACTACGAACCAAGATTCATCAGTTACTATCATATCTACAAAAACATAACCAGGAAATTGTTTTTCAACAATCTCTTTTATTTCTCCATTTTTCTTTTTTTCAGTACGAATAGTTTCAGGAATTAACACACGGAAAATATAATTTTCCATATTCATCGACTTAATACGTCTTTCTAAATTAGTTTTCGCAGCATTCTCCATTCCAGAATAAGATTGGATTACATACCACGCTCTTTCATTTTCGTATGCCATTTATAAATCCTACTTAAACAATTGCATTAAAGGGTCTAATGCTAAATCACATAAAAAGAAAAATAACGCTAAGACAATGATAAAAATTAATACACGCACGATATTAACTAAGAATTCACTTCTTTTGAAACCCTTGATGTGTTTTGTTTCATCAATTGATGGTTTGTAGAAAGGCCAAACAACTAACAATAAAGATATAACTCCCAATCCTACTAAAACCCAAGAAAATACTTTAGGATAACTTCCAATTAAGAAGAAATTTGAATCTATTACTAAACTTCCTGAAATAATTAAAGCTCCCAAGACAATTGCGAATACAGCAAGAAAAGCAAGAATTAAATTTTCATATTTGTATTCTTTACTTAAAAATGACATTGTTCCTTTTTTAGCTTTTACCACTTTTTGATCTGACATATTGATGTCCTCCTATTTAGTTTCTTTGTGCACAGTATGCTTATTGCACTTTTTACAAAATTTTTTGATAATAACACGTTCTGTCGTGTTTAATTTATTCTTTTCAGTTGTATAATTTCGTGAAAGGCATTCTTCACATACAAGAATAACTTTTTCTCTCATAATACCACCCGCTTTTTTTATTTTACCAAATTTTATCCTATTTGTCAAATATATTAATACCTATTTTTATTTTAAAACTTCCAATTTTGCTTTTACTCTTTGAATAGTATTATATACCGTTTTTTCATTAACATTTAATATTTGACAAATATCTGATATTTTTAGATTTCTCAAAAATCTAAGTTTATATATTTCTTTTTCTAATTTTGATAGCTGTAATCTGGAAAAATCAATATCTTCCAATTTTTCATCTAACCGATGATGACAATCCTCTATATCTTCAGTTACAACATATGTTACTTCATCATACTTCTTATTTTTACGTAATAAAGTAATAAAATGATTAGTCATAATCAAATCAAAATATTTATTAAAAGTTTTTTTACTAGTTAAATCATATAGTTTAATAGCTTTATGCAACATTAACCGACCTTCTTGAATAAAATCTTCCACTAATATTTCTTCTATATTAAATTTTTTAACTCTAGCTTTTATTAATGGCTCATATTTTTGAAACATTATTTCTAAAGCTTCTTCATTACCTTCTTGAATCAAATATAATAATTCATTATCATTAAAACTTTTATTATTCATTATACCTTCCGATTACGTACTATTTCATATAATATTAATCCAGCACTTACTGATGCATTTAAAGAATTAACTTTCCCAAACATAGGAATTTTAACCAAAACATCACAATTTTCTTTAACTAAACGAGAAATACCTTTTCCTTCTGAACCTACTACTACAGCTACATTACCATGATAATCTTGTTCAGTAAAATCAATTGTTCCATCAAGTTCTAAACCAATAATCCAATAACCATTTTTTTTCAACTCTTGAATTGTTTGAGTTAAATTAGTTACTTGAACAACATCAACATATTCTATTGCTCCCGTCGACACTTTCGCAACAGTTTGATTTAAACTCACACTGCGATTTTTCGGAATAATTATCGCATCTGCCCCCGTAGCATCCGCACTACGCAAAATAGCTCCTAAATTATGCGGGTCTTCAAGTCCATCAAGAATTATTAGAACCCCACCAGCTTCTTTTTTACTCGTTTTAACCAAAACATCAGCTAAAGTTCGATATTCATATTCAATTATTTCAGCGATAATTCCACCATTTTTATCCCCATATTTTTTGTTAATTTGAGATTGAGAAAGTATTTCATATTTAATATGTTGTTCTTTCAAAAATTTTATAAAACTTTGATCTTTCAAGTTTTCAGCAACAATTAATTTACTAATATTACGTTTATTTTTAATTGCTTCAGTTATTGAATTTTTCCCAACAATAATCACTATTTTTCCCCCTCTATTATCTTAATCGAAAGATTAATTATCTTATCCAATCGTTCAAAATCTTGTTTTAAATATAAATAACCAATAACTGCTTCAAAACCCGTCGAAGCATTATATTCATTAAAATCTAAATTACGACGATAGTTGTGATGTGCTCCATTTCGACCTCTTTTAAAAATTTTCTTTTCTTTTTCACTCAATTTATCCAATAAAACATTACAAATCACATAATGAGCATGAGCACTAACATATTTAACACTCATATTTTTAAGTTCTTGACTTTTAGTTATTTTATTATCAATTAAATATTTTCTAATTCTTAATTCATAATACGCATCACCAACAAAAGCCAGATTAGCCCCTGTTAACAACTCATATTTATCAGAAACTTGTTTTTCCATTAAAATTTAATTCCTAACTCATTAATTTTACCGCGTAATTCATCTGCCAAAACAAAATTTTTATTATTTCTTGCTTCTTTCCATGCCAATAACAACTCTTTTTCTTCATTATTTAAAGGTTTAACGCAAGGTATCAATCCTAAAATTTGTAGCATTACATCCAATGTTTTTTTATACGAGGCCATAATTTCATAATTTTTTTGAGAAAAACGCATTGAAGTATTAATTTCTTTTAACAATTGATACATAGTCGTAAAAGCATTAGGAGTATTAAAATCATCTGCCATATTGTTTAAAAATTCTTCTAGATATTTATTATCTGGTAAACTATCTTGAACATTATTTAATTCCAATTCGCGATACAAACTTAAATATGTGCGAGCAATTTTATCCCATTCAGTACAACTACGTTCAATTAAGTCTTCTTTATACGCAATACTTTGGCGATAATGATTATTTAAAATCATTAGTCTAACTGCTTGATACGGATATTTATCAAGCAAATCTTTTGCCCATACAACATTTCCCAACGATTTACTCATTTTTTCACCAGCTAAATCAATACGGGCATTGTGTAGCCAATAATTCGCAATTGTTGAATTATGCATACACATTTCTTGAGCAATTTCATTTTCATGATGAGGAAATTTTAAATCATTACCTCCTCCATGAATATCTATTTGTCCTTTAAAAATATTATTAATCATCACACAACACTCTGTATGCCATCCAGGACGTCCCATACCAAAAGGACTATTCCATTTTTTTCCATTATCATCAGTTAATTTCCACAACACAAAATCTCTAGGATCTTCTTTTTCTTCTTCAATACCAATTCTTGAACCTGTTTCTAAATTATCTAATTGTTGATTACTTAATATTCCATATTTAGGAGACTTGCGAACTCGAAAATATACATTATCTCCTTGTTGATAGGCATATCCTAAATCAACTAATTCTTTTATATATTCAATTATTTGTGTAATTGTCTTTGTTACACGTGGATTAGCATAGTAAGGTAAACACCCAAAGTCACTACATACTTTTGAATAAGCCTCAATATATTTTTCGGCAACTTCTTCTTCAGTAATATTCAATTCCCGAGCTTTTTTAATTATTTTATCATCAATATCAGTGAAGTTAGAAACATATTTCACATTATATCCTAAATAATTAAAGAAGCGATGTACCATATCAAAAAATACAACTGGACGTGCATTCCCAATATGAATATCATCATAAACTGTAGGCCCACAAACATACATTGAAATTTCACCTTCTTTAAGTGGTTGAAAATTTTCAATTTTATTAGTTAGTGAGTTATATAACTTTATTTGCATAACAATCTTCCTTCTTTCATATAAAAACCAATTACTTTTAAACAAATAAGACCACAATTAAATTGTGGTCTTAACTTAGCGTCTTTAACAATATCGAAAATTGTCGTTGATTTTAGTAAACCAAAGTAGATATTGACTAACGTTTTGAGAATTGTGGTGCACGACGAGCTTTGTGTAGACCATATTTTTTACGTTCAGTAGAACGAGGGTCACGAGTAAGAAGTCCTGCTTTCTTTAATGAACTACGATAATCAGGGTTTACTAGTAACAAAGCACGGCTAATTCCTAAACGAATAGCTCCAGCTTGCCCACTAATACCACCACCGCAAACATTTACATAAATATCATATTGAGTACCTGTAGATGTAATATTAAGTGGTTGAAGTACATCTAGTCTAATTGCTGCTGAAGGAATATATTCTACGAAATTACGTCCATTAACTTCAAATTTACCTGTTCCAGGTACCATACGTACACGAGCAACTGAGCTCTTACGACGACCTGTAGCTTGATATGTTGCTTTTTCCATTTCGTTTTTCCTCCTTATTTAACCACTGGGAATGGTTCTGGTTTTTGAGCAGCTTGTTTATGTTCTGGACCAACGTATACATATAAACGACGATACATATCATCTCCAAGTTTACCTTTTGGAAGCATTCCTCTTACTGCTTTTTCAACAATCTTTTGAGGTTGTTTTTCAAGCATTTCTGTAGCTGTACGCACTTTTAATCCTCCAGGATATCCGCTGTGACGTACATATTCTTTCTTTTGCCATTTAGCTCCTGTTAGAGCAATTTTTTCTGCATTAACAACAATTACATAATCACCACAATCTACATGAGGAGTAAAGATTGGTTTATGTTTTCCTCTTAATACAGTTGCAACATCCGCAGCCATACGTCCTAATACTAAATCTTGAGCATCAACAACGTACCACTTACGTTCAATAGTTTCTTTTTTTGCCATAAATGTTGAGCGCATATTTCATTTCCTCCATAATTTTTTCAATTAGCTTAAAATTGTTTTAAAGAATGGTTGTCCTCTAAAATCAATTACCAGAGGGCAATGTGGGTTTTCTTTTTCAAAATGTATCATACGTATTATACACTAACTACTCATTTTTGTCAAATTATATAGTATATTATTTTTAGTTTCTTAAAACTTTTAAAAGAACGGTTAAACAACCGTTCTTTTAATATAATTTCCACGTAAACTCTTTATTTCAGATACCTCAATAAAAGCTTTTGGGTCATATTTTTCTATATAACTAATATATTCATCCAACTCATACATCGAAAGGACAATTTCAATCATTTTTCGTTGTTCCATTGTGTATCCACCTATAACATCATAAATAGTAATACCATGATGAAATTTATCAAGTATCTTAGTTCTTAATTCTTCTACTTTATCATTACTAGTTATAATTTGTAATTTCACCATTCGATAAGATGTATAAACGTTAGCTACCACAATACTTGAACATATTAATCGTACAATCGTAAACAATGCTGTTTCTACACTTATTAATGAAGAGCACCCAATGATTATTAAATCAACTATGAAAGAATATTTAGTAAATGAAATATTTTTCTTTACTAGCAAATAATTTGAAATAACATCCATTCCTCCACTTGATCCTCCCGCTTTTAAACACAAGGAAATTCCATATCCCGAAAGCGCCCCTCCTAAAATAGCAATCATCAATCTTGCTCCATTATCAAAAACTAAACCTTCTTCAGTTGTTGTTTTTACAAATTCCAATAACGGATTAAAGCCATTATCAGCTAACGATTGAAAAGACGCTACCGCTATCATTTGTAAACCAACCGAAATCAAAGTTAGAATAGCAAATTTTCTGCTAACACCTCTTGTTCCAAATAAAAACAACGGTAAATTAATTAATCCTATAAAAATACTAACAGTCGGTGTCACTTTACCCCAAATTGCTCTTGAAATCAATTGTGAAATACCGGTAATTCCTCCAGCAAAAAACTCACCTAAATTAAGCAACCAAACAACCGACGCAGAATAAATCAATGTTCCAATAATAGTTAATAATAATGAATGCCTAGTTCTGCGATCAAAAAAAGCGATTATTTTTTTCTTAGCCTGTTTCATATATTCCTCTAAAAATATTTTATTTTACAACACTACCATTTTCTAGGTTTTCGATTTCAATCAATTCTAATTTATCTTCATTTGAGGCACATAATACCATACCAAATGATTCAACTCCTCTAATTTTTACTGGTTTTAAATTAGTAACAACTATTACTTTTTTACCTACCAAGCTTATTGGATCATAATATTTCGCAATACCAGATACAATTTGACGCATTTCTTTGCCTATTTGAATTTGAGAAACTAATAACTTTTCAGCATTAGGATGTTTTTGACAACTCTTAATTTCTCCCACTTTTAATGATATTTTAGCAAAATCATCTATAGTTATCTCATCAATTATTTCCTCTTTTTTTTCTTCAACAGAACTAGTTTTTACTTGAGCTTGAGAATTAAAATATGCCAGTTCTTCAACTAAATCAACACGTTTAAATAATGGTTCCACCCTTTCTAAAACAGGGCTACTATAACTATAACCAAAAGATAATAAATTTAAATCATCAAACTCTTTCGTTAATCCTAAAGCTAATCGGATTTTTACAGCAACATTAGGCATAATTGGTGCAATCATATCACTAACAATTCTTAAAGTTTCAGCCAAATGATACATAACACTTGCCAATTTAGCAGTTCGAGAACTATCTTTTGCTAAAAGCCAAGGTGTAGTTTCATCAATATATTTATTAGTTCGCGAAATGATATTATTAATCTTTCCAACCGCATTTTGTAAATGAAATGAATCCATTTCTTGTTTATATTCAACTAAATTAGTATTAATAACTTCCTCTAAAGTCCCATCAAAATCAGTATTTTCTAAATCATTTTGTAAAGTTCCTTTAAAATATTTATTAATCATTGAAATAGTACGACTTAATAAATTTCCCAAATCATTAGCCAAATCATTATTATAGCGTTCAACAAAACGTTCATAACTGAATAATCCATCATTACCAAGTGGCAATTCTTTAATTAGATAATACCTAACAGCATCTACTGAGTATCTTGTGGCCAAATCCATTGGATATACCATATTTCCCTTAGACTTGCTCATTTTACCAGATTTCATCAATATCCAACCATGAACATAAAGTTTAAAATTAATCGGAATATTTAATGCCATTAACATAATTGGCCAATACACAGCATGAAATCGTAAAATATCCTTTCCAACCACATGACAAATATTGTCATTATTTATCCAATACTTTTGATAGTTTTCATCATTAGCAGAGCCATATCCTAAAGCACTCAAATAATTGAATAAAGCATCAATCCAAACATAAATAACATGTTTAGGATTAGACGAAATTGGAATTCCCCATGTAAATGTTGTTCTACTTACACATAAATCTTCCAATCCTGACTCAATAAAAGAAACAACTTCATTGCGACGAGTTTCAGGTTGAATAAAATCAGGATGGCTATTAATATAATCAAGTAAAGGTTTTGCATATTTTTTAAGTCTTAAAAAATAGCTTTCTTCAGATACACGTGTAGTAGGCTTACCACAATCCGGACAAGTATTACCTTCACCTAATTGACTTTTGGTAAAATATGCTTCACACGAAACACAATAATCACCCTCATAATGTCCTAAATAAATATCATCATTAGCCAGTAATTGTTCGAATACTTTTTGAACAATTTCAGTATGTCTAACTTCTGTTGTTCTAATAAAATCATCGTATGAAATTTCCAAATCTTTCCAAAGTTGTTTTGTTTCTTCAGCAATGCGGTCAACATGTTCTAATGGAGAAAGGCCATCTTTTTCAGCTGATTGTTGAATTTTTAAACCATGTTCATCCATTCCTGTTAAATATCTAACATCTTTTCCCATCATTCTTTCAAATCTAGCAAAAGCATCACAAGCTACTGTTGTATAAGCATTACCAATATGAACTTTACCACTAGCATAATAAATTGGGGTAGTAATATAACACTTATTTTTATTTTTCATAAGTATATCTCCTTTATAACTTCCAATTAATTATACTATATATTGACGAAAATTGCAATAAAAACTATGTTTTTATTTTCATAAGTCTGATTGTTTTGTGATATATTCAAAATAGTAGTTTTATGAAATTTACAAAATA
>CAYLLO010000016.1:0-26123 GCA_964384805.1 uncultured Staphylococcaceae bacterium
GTATAATTGTTTACTGCCTTTTTAACTTTTTCCATTTTTTGCTGGCAAACTAGGGTTATAGCATATTTTGACTTTTTTTTCAATTATAATACAATGGATAATTTTAGAAATATCAACAATTGTTAATGACTTAGTGAAATCATCTACTTTTATTATTCCTATCTATAGTAAAAATACTACCCATTATAGGTAGTACTTTTATAATTTTTCTAAGGTATTTTATCCAAAACCTCAAAGGGTTTAACATATCTTTTATTTAACTACGAAGCTTGGCTTGATATCTAAATTCAGCCATTTTGATTATTTTATTCATTTTACTAGTTATAATTTCATCAGTTAAAACTTCATCTGATTCTAAAGTAACCCGGAAAGCAACGCTCTTTAAATCGGCTCCTAATTTTTCTCCTGTATAGATATCAAAAACCACAACATTTTTAATCATTGCTTTATCAGTTTTGTAAATAGCCTCAATTATCGATCCTACATTTTGATCTTTGTTCATAACTAGTGCTAAATCCCGTTCAACAGCTGGAAGTTTTGACATTTGTTGAAAAATAACTGCTTCTAAATTAATCTTAAATAACTTTTCAATATTAATTTCAAAAACATATGTTTCTTCTAAAGCCTCTTTTTGAGCATAACCTGGATGAACTTCACCAATGAATCCTATTAATTCATTATTTACATATATTCCAGCACTACGTTTAGGATGAAGTTCTTTACATGGATTCTCTAATACTTGATAGGTTTCTTTAATTCCTAAACGACTAAATACAGCTTCAACTACCCCTTTAATAGTATAGAAATCAACCTTTTCATGAACATTTTGGTGACGATAGCTAGAAAATTCATTTGTCATAGCCCCGCCCAAAATCATTTCCGATTTAACTTCATTATTTTCATCTAAATAATAACGATTGCTTAATTCAAAAATATGAACATCATTATTTTTACGCATTTTATTGTATTTGACCGTTTCTAGTAAACTTGGAACAATTCCTAGTCTAACCGTTGAACGTTCTTCACTAATTGGATTTAATAGTTTAATTTCTTTATATTTTTCAGGATAAATATTAGTAAATTTTTCATTAAATTTAGAACTTACTAACGTATAAGTTAGAACTTCGCGTAATCCTATTTCGGATAATGTAGTTCCAATTATACGGCGCATTTTTTGAGATTTAGTAAGAGCTCCTGATAAATCCATTTTCGGTAAACTTTCATTTAATTTATCATAACCATGGAGTCTTGCAATTTCTTCAATAATATCTTGTTTAATGGTGATATCTAACCGACGATTAGGAACCATTATATCAATAGATGTTTTTTCATTCTCTTGTTTAGTAACTGTGGCTGAAAATCCTAATTTTTGACAAATATCAACAATTTCACTTGTTGAAATATGTACTCCTAAATATAATTCTAAATCTTTTTCCGTTAAAGATATCTTTTTACTAGGAACGTCCGTAATTCCTTTATGCACATAACCTTTTAACACTTTACCACCAGCATATTTTTCTAATAAATAGCATGCGTAATTAGCGGCCAAAATTGTTTGATTTAAATCAACTCCTCGTTCATAACGAACACTCGCTTCACTTCTTAAACCTAACCGAGCAGAAGTCTTACGGATAGAAAGGGGTTTAAAAACAGCCGATTCTAAAACAATATTTTTCGTATTATCAGATACTCCAGAATTGCTACATCCCATGACTCCCGCAATACATGTTACACGATTACCATCTGTAATAACAATATCCTTTTCCGTAAGTGTTCTTTCTTGTTCATCAAGCGTTATGGTTTTTTCGCCATCTTTGGCACATCTTACTACAATCTTATCACCTAAAACATCTTGATCAAAAGCATGAAGAGGTTGACCAAATAAAACTAAAATATAGTTTGTGATATCAACAACATTATTAATAGGACGAATACCTGCGGCAATAAGTCTGGCTTTAATAAAATTAGGTGATTCTTTAATTTCTACATTTTTAATGACTCGCGCATAATATGATAGGCAATCCTCGGTTTCCAGTTCAACACTTATTTCTTCACTTGCTAAAGTATCAAGTTCGGTTGGCTCATTGTATTCTACTACTCTTTTTCTATCATACATTGCTGAAACGTCATTCGCAACCCCATTCATAGATAATAAATCCATACGATTTGGTGTAAGACCTAATTCAATAGAAGCATCATCCAATTCTAAATATTCAAGTGCGTTAACCCCTAAAGGAGCATCATCATCTAAGACATATATCCCTTTAGCATATTTTTCAGGAACGTATTTACTTTCTAACCCAAGCTCTGCTAAAGAACAAATCATTCCTTTTGATTCAACCCCACGAACCTTTGCTTGTTTAATTACTCCGCCAAGTAACGCTGCTCCTGGTAAGGCTAACATAATTTTTTGCCCCTTAGCCACATTAGGAGCACCACAAACAATTTGTAATACTTCTGTACCAGTATTAACCATACATATATGTAAATGATCAGAATCGGGATGTTCTACAACAGATTCAACATAACCTACAATAATATTTGAAGCATCAGTTACTTTTTCTGTCCCTTCTACTTCAATTGAATAAAGCGATAAATCTCTAACTAATTCATCAAAGCTAATATTCTCTAAATCAACTAATTGTTTTAACCATTTATAAGAGACTTTCATTTTATTCTCCCCTTTCAAATTGTTTTAAGAAACGAACATCATTAGTATATAAGTGACGAATATCATCAATACCATGACGTAACATTGTAACCCGTTCAATTCCAATACCAAAAGCAAAGCCCCGCATTACTTCTGGATCATAGCCTGCAGCTTTTAAAACATTAGGATGAACCATTCCAGCTCCTAAGATTTCAATCCAACCTGTTTTTTTACACATTGAACAGCCTTTTCCACCACATTTAAAACATGAAACATCTACTTCAACACTAGGTTCTGTGAAGGGAAAATATGAAGGTTTAAATCTTATTTGACGATTTTCTCCAAACATCTTTTTAATAAATAAACTAAGCGTTCCTTTTAAATCAGACATGGTGATATCTTTATCGACAACTAACCCTTCAAATTGCATAAATTGATGTGAATGGGTGGCATCATCATCATCACGGCGATAAACTTTACCAGGACATAAAATTTTGATAGGTTTACCACCCGCAGCTAACATCGTTCTGGCTTGAACAGGTGAAGTTTGTGTGCGCATTAATAAATTATCTGTAACATAAAATGAATCTTGCATATCACGTGCTGGATGCCCTTTAGGAACATTTAACATTTCAAAGTTATATAAATCAAGTTCTACTTCTGGTCCTTCCGCAATATCATAACCCATACCAATAAAAATATCTTCTACTTCTCTAATAGTTTGTGTCATAACATGTAAAGAACCATGTGAAAAAGCTTTACCAGGCAAAGTTACATCAATTTTTTCACTTTCTAATTTAGCATTAACTACGGCCTCTTCAATTGCTAAACGACGCTCATTAATTGTTTGTTCAATAAACTTTTTAAATTCATTAGCTTTTTGTCCAAAAGATTTTTTTTCTTCTGGGGAAAGAGAACCCATTTGTTTCATAATTTCATTTAAAGGACTCTTCTTCCCTAAATATTCGGCACGACATTCATTAAGTTCTAATTGAGTGATTGCGGAAGAAATTTTTTCACCCGCAGCTTTTTTCATTTGTTCTAATTTTTTTAACATAATTCCTCCATAAAAAAATCCTTTGATATAGCTTCGCTATCCAAAGGACGAAAATATTCGTGGTACCACCTTAATTTATAAAAGACTTTATTTTTTTATCTTTTACCTCATAATGCTTGATAACGCAGCATCCCTGCGAGTGTGATTAGCACTAACTCCAAAGGCGAACTTTCAAAAACATTTATTAGGCCTTTTCCACCAAACAAGGTCTTCTCTATAAATAAACTAGTTTTTTACTCTTCCTTTATCAACGTTTATATATACATACATCTTCATTATATCAAAAACTTCTTATTTTGTCCTCTTTTTAGTAAATTAATGTTTTTTATCCCAAATAAAAAACCCTATTAAAGGGTTTTATTGTCTTTCACAAGAATCTTCATTAACATGAACTTCGCTGCATGTATATTTAGGAATGAAGCAGTTTTCAGTAATATGATGATGAACCACTTTAGTATGGTAGTTATGAATGTATGGTTGTCTTGTGATATGGTATTGATCTATTACTTCTTCTGAACAAGTAACAATAGGTTGACATTCTTTGTAGGTGGTTGGACATTTAGGCTTAGGCATACATCCACAGCTATTGTTTTGATCATTCGGAGTATTATTAGAATTTACTTGGTTCATATTATTATTTAAGAAATTAAACATAATTTACACCTCCTAGATACTACATTATATTTTTATAACGCAATAAAGGTTTGTGTTAATGCCTTAATTAGGAATTTTTCGACATTACTTTTTGATATAATACCATGTGTAGGGGGTATATATATATGTATTTAACACCAATGGTTATCGAACAAACTTCAAGAGGAGAACGCAGTTTTGATATTTATTCAAGATTACTTCAAGATCGTATTATCTTAATTTTTGGAGAAATTGATGATACTTTAGCCAGTTCAGTTATTGCCCAAATGCTCTTTTTAGAAAGTGTAGATAAAGAAAAAGATATTTATTTATACATTAATTCCCCAGGAGGGCTAGTTACCTCAGGACTTGCATTATATGATGTAATGAATTATATCAAACCTAATGTGGTAACAATTGGTATGGGGTTATGTGCTAGTATGGGCGCTTTCTTATTAGCTAGTGGTGAAAAAGGTAAAAGATACGCTTTAGAAAATACCAAAATTATGATTCATCAACCCTTAGGGGGAGCCAATGGGGCAGCTACGGATATTATGATTGCTGCTGAAGAGATAATTAAAACTAAACAAAAGTTGAATGAAATACTAGCCAAACAAACACATCAATCACTAGATAGAATTGCTAAAGACGTCGAACGTGATTACTATATGAATTCTAATGAATCTTTAACTTATGGTTTAATTGATCATGTTCTTACTAAAAATCTTGATACCAATGTGGATAACTTGTAATAGTTATCTTTTCTTTTGTGATCGGGTGAATAAATGAGAAAAGGTAGCTATGGAGTTTTAAATCATTTTCTTGACTTTTTCCATAAAGTTTATCACCAACAATTGGATGTTTTAAATTACTAAAATGCACTCTTAATTGGTGGGTTTTACCGGTTACAAGCGTTGCCTCAACTAAAGTTTGAGTAATTTTTCTTTGTAAAACGTTATATATTGTTTTACTATTAATATACTCATCGGTAACCATTCGTTTAATAACACTATGGGGATCTTTTTTAATTCCTAAAGTAATTTCTCCATCCTCTTTTAGATCTCCTTCAACAATCAATAGATATTTTTTCTCTAGTTTAGCATCTTTCATCAAAGTTGTTGTATAAGTATCTTTACTTAAAACTACTATTCCACTAGTCGCAAAATCTAACCGATTTATAAAATGAATACCAGAGGCAATACCTTGGCGTTTATAATATCCCATAACATAATTAGCCAATGAATTATCGAAATGGTTTTTAGTTGGAATACAAGCCAAATTAGCAATTTTATCAACGATTAATAAATAACTATCTTCGTAAAGTATTTTGAAATCTTTATTAATCGGGGTAATATTATGATTTTCTTTGTCAACAGGAATTATAACTTCTAAAATATCTTGATTTTTTAGTAAATAATAATTATACACTGCTTGATCATTTACTAAATATCTAATTGATTGTTTATTAATAAAGGTTAATAATGAGGCAGGTAGCTTATCGCTTAAATAATCTTTAATCATTATATAACCATTTTCAGGTAATGTTATATGATATTTTTTAATCATCGTGATACCTCCACATTTAATATTTTAGCACATAAATTAAATTTAAGATTTTTAATAAATAATTTTTCGCATTTTGTTTGCTTTTTTTAGTTTATAGTGTATAATACTACTAGTATAAAAGTGAAGATAGGTGATTATATATGGCAAATGATTTAGTTACATTTAAAACTTTACTATCAAAAGGCGAGTATTCTAGACTAGCAAAATTATATTCTGACAAACCATCTAACTTACAAATTAATTATTATTTTGATACTAGTCGTTTCACACTTAAAGCAGCCGAAATTTTATTACGGGTAAGAAAACGTGATAATTACGAATTAACTTTAAGACGCAAAAAAGGTTATAATAAAATTGAAATTACTAATATTATTACCGAAGAAGAATTTAAGCATTTTGTTGATACCGGAGAAATTCCTTCATTAGAAATTGCTGCTGAAATTGGAGAATTAATTAAGGGACAAACTCTTACTAATTATATGAGTTTATCAACTTTTAGAATTTTCTTTCCTTATGAAAAAGGTAATGTCGCAATTGATAAATGTGAATACTTAGGAGTTACTGATTATGAACTTGAGTATTCTTCACCAACATATGATTTAGGAAAAAAGAATTTTGTGGAACTAGTTAAATCTTTGGGTATTGTTTATAAAAAAAGCGAAGCTAAAATTAAACGAGCCTACAATGCATTAAAAAATTTATAGGTGGTTTTTTACCACTTTTTTATTTTAAATACCACAAATAAAAAGGCTGAAATTTCAGCCTTTTTTTACTTATATAATATTTTTGTCGTCACTGTCTTTATCAAAACTGCTAAAACATTCGCGATTTCTTAATTCTTTAGGTAGAAAAATCGTAATGTCTTCATTATTGTAACCAACTTGTAATTCGTTCTCATTAATAATGATAGGACGCTTTAAAACACTAGGATTTTCAATAATAAAATCTACTAATTCTTGAATCGTCATGCTGTCTGGTTCTAATTGTTTTTCTTTAAAAACTTTAGAACGTGTAGATATTATATCATCAAAGCCATTTTCACTATTAGCAAGCATTTTAAAAATATCTTCTTTGCTTAATTTAATACTGAAAATATTCTTTTCTGAATATGGTATTTTATATTGGTCAAACCATTTTTTAGCCTTTCGACAAGAAGCACAGCTTGGCGTTGTATAAATCTGAATCATATTTATTACCTCCAAGTATATTTACTGATACAAATATTAATTCATCACTTATTTAATTTTATCATATTTTTTTAGATTTTTCAATACTCAATTTAAAAATTATTACCTTTTTGTGACAATTTGTGAGTTAGTAATTATTTTTACATCCCCATTAGTTTAAATATTAAGTAACCTACTCCAAATATAATTGCCAATATAAGAATAGTAGGTACGCCAATTGTCAAGAATCCCGCAATAATCAATGCTTTAATATCACTTTTTTCAAGGGGAGTTTCTTCTAAATTTTTACGAACTAACTCCTCTTTTTCTTTGGTGATGGCAATTCTTTTCCGAGCATTTTTTCTTTTTTCTGATAAAGTCTTTTTAGTTATATCTTCATTTTGTGAACTTTCATATTCAGCTTGTTTTTTCTTTTGAATATATTCATCATAATCAACATCATCAGGAACAGCAGAAAAATTTGCTTCATAGTTATTACTAATTTGCTTGGATGTCTTTGGTTTTTTCATAGAAATGACACGCAACAAAACGTCCTGGTTCAACTTCTCTTAGCACTGGAACCTTTTTAGCACATTCCTTACATGCAATTGGACATCTAGTTCTAAACTTACATCCACTCGGAGGGAAGATATTAGAAGGAATATCACCTTCAAGAATAATCCGTTTCTTTTCACCTTGTTCCGTAGTTGGAATAGCCGAAATTAAGGCTTTAGTATAAGGGTGAAGAGGATTGTTATATATTTCTTCAGATTCCCCAAGTTCAACTAAATTACCTAAATACATTACCCCAATACGATCACTAATATGTTTAATAACACTTAAATCATGTGAAATAAACAAATATGTTAAATTATCATTATCACGCAAATCTTCTAATAAGTTAATAATTTGAGATTGAATAGATACGTCTAAAGCACTAACTGCTTCGTCACAAACCACAAACTTAGGATTTAAAGCTAATGCTCTAGCAATACCAATTCTTTGACGTTGACCACCTGAGAATTGGTGTGGATAACGATGGATCATATATGGTGCAACACCACATTTTTCCATAACCTTTTCAATAGCCGTTTGATAATCATCATAACCAAGTTTATCTAAATTGTGAGCTTTTATACCTTCTCCAATAATTTGTCCAACTGTCATTCTTGGATTTAAAGAAGAATATGGGTCTTGGAAAATGATTTGTAAATCACGTCTTAAAGTACGTAATTCTTCTTTAGTTAATCTTGATAAATTAATACCTTTTTCTTGTTTAGCATTTAATTCTTCATAATCAGGTTTATGTTGATTTTTTAATCGTAATTCTTCAATTTTTTCATCGCTTTTTTGGATTTCAGCTAAACATTTATCTAATTCTTTTTGTTTTTCAGTAATCTTCTTTTCAGATTTTGAGATTTTTTCTTCCAATACTTCTAATTGATATTCTGTATAATCAGTAGCTTTTTCTTTCTTTTGTTCTAAACGATATTTAGCAACATCTAAAGCTTTTAACTCTTCAACAGCTTTTTTATAATTACTCTTTAAACGAATGTTTTTAAATAGTTCATCTTCAACTTTTTGAATATCATCTGATAAAACCAAAGATCCTGCACATTCAGCAGCTTCATCATAAATTGCTTGTGACTTTTGCATTTTTTCAGCAATAATATCATGATATTTTTTATCATTAATAAAATCTTGATATTTTTGAATTTCCAATTCATTGCTTCGATGAATATTTTTATAATCTACTAGTTTATTTAAAACTTCAGAATTGATATCGACAGTTGAATTTTCTAAAGATCCTTTAACTAATGAAATATAATGGCGATTAGTCCGTTCTAAATCACTTATTTTACCCTTTAAATCATTGATTTTTAATTGTACATCAACAGCAGGAGCTTTTAATTTACGTTCCAAAATCATGATTTCCTTTTCAATATCAGAGTTTTGTTTGCTGATACCTTCAGTTAATTGAGATTTTAAAGTTTCAATTTTATTAACAATTTTAGGATCTAAATTATTTTCACATGATGCTTTTAAAGATTCATAAGTTTTTACTTTTTCATTTAATTCGTTAAGTTTGTTAGACATTTTCGCAATTTGAGCATCAAATCTTCTAAATGTATTAACGGTTTTTAAATCATTTAATGTAATGAATGTCCCACATGTAGCAACACATTCTTCATAAATCTTTTTATTTTTTTCTTCGATTTCCGCAATTTTATTTTTATAAACTGCTTTTTTAGCATTTATAGTTTCATCTAATTGAATGTTATTGATTACTTCTTTTTGTTGTTCAATTTCTGCTAACAGTTTAGTATGAGCTTTTTGTAACTCAGCTAAGTTTTTAATATCATTATGATGATATTTAGGAGCAAATTCTTCTAAAGTATAACCATAGTATAAAACCTTACCACTTGTTAAAGGGTATAATTGTAACAATACTCTTCCTAAAGTTGATTTACCACAACCAGATTCACCAACTAAACCTAATGTTTCTCCTTTATGAATAGTTAAAGTAATACCATCATTAGCCTTAACACTATAAACTTCTTTTTGAAAAAGCTTTGTTTTCTTAAGAGGGAAGTATTTTTTAAGATCAATAATCTTAATTAATGGTTCAGTTGAAAGATTAGTATTTTTGGCCATTATTGGTTTCCTCCTTCTTGTTTATTTTTAAGTGCTAATTTACGCAAACTCTTTTCAGGATAAAAGCAACGAACAAATTGATCATCAGTAACTTGTTCGAGAAGTGGTTCTTCTTCAAAACATTTTTCAGTTGCATATTTACAACGAGGAGCAAATTTACATCCCTTTGGTAAATCTAGTGGATGAGGTACGGCCCCCGGAATTGCTTCTAAACGTTCTCCGCTTGTTGATAAGCGAGGAATAGATGTCATTAACCCTTCTGTATATGGATGAGAATATTGGGCATCAGCAAAAATGATCTTAGACGGTGCTCTTTCAACTACTTGTCCACAATACATAACAATAACATCTTCTGCCATTTCATTAATTACTCCTAAATCGTGAGTAATAAATAGAATTGACATATTTGATTCATTTTTTAATTCGTTCATCAATCTTAAAATTTGTGCTTGAATTGTAACGTCTAACGCAGTTGTTGGTTCATCCGCAATTAGAATACGAGGTTTACAAGCTAGTGCCATTGCGATCATAACTCTTTGTCGCATACCTCCTGATAATTGATGTGGGTAGTTTTTAGCCACTTTTTCAGGGTTAGGAATTCCTACAGCTCTTAACATTTCAACACTTTTAGCTTTAGCCTCTTTTTTAGTCATACCTTGGTGAATTTCAAATACTTCACCAATTTGTTTTTCAATTTTAAATACGGGATTTAGTGAAGTCATTGGTTCTTGGAAGATAACTGAAATTTTATTACCTCTAATATGTTGCATTTGTTCAATGCTCATTTTGGTAATTTCTTCCCCTTCTAACCAAATTTCTCCACTGTCGATATAGCCATTACCATCAAGTAAGCGAAGAATAGACATCGCTGAAACACTTTTTCCAGATCCTGATTCTCCTACTATACCTAAGGTTTTACCTGCCTCAAGGGTATAAGAAACACCATTAACAGCTTTAACAATACCCCGTTTAGTTGTAAAAAAAGTATGTAAATCTTTTACTTCTAATAATGCCATTCTTATCACCTATCTTTCTGTTGAACGTGGGTCAATCGCATCACGGATGCAGTCACCAATTAAATTAATACAAATTGTTGCACTACACAAGAAGATTGATGGGAATACCCAACGCCACCAATATTGTCTGATAACATTCATATTTTGAGCCCCAGTTAACATATTACCCCAAGATGGTGTTGGTGGTTCAACCCCAAATCCTAAGAATGATAATCCTGATTCTGTTAATAATGAACTTGCGTAACTTGATGTTATACTGATAATAATAATTGTAATTACATTTGGAATGATATGACGGAAAATAATCTTATTTGTTTTAACCCCAATAGCTTGAGCTGCAGTAACGAATTCTTTTTCACGTTCTGCTAAAATATGAGCACGAATTAAGGAAGCAAGACCAGGCCATGATAATACCCCTAAAATAAGCATAATCATCATCATTCTTTGCTCCGGATCTCTGAATCCTAACTCATTACATACTAACGCTAGCGTCATAGCAATTGGCATAAATGGAATTGAACTTACGATTTCTCCAAGACGCATCATTAAAATATCAACCCATCCACCATAGAATCCGGAAATACCACCAACAATAATACCAATTACAGATGAAATTATAACCGCAATTAAACCAATTGTTAAAGAAATTTTTCCTCCATGCATAACACGTAAGAAGATTGATCGACCACTATCATCGGTACCAAATGCATAGCCTGAAAGACCCCATTTAGCAACGATTTTACCATTTTCATCAACCGCAAAATTTTGGTAGTAGTTAGAGAAAACTTTGGTAGTTTTTCCACTATTTAATTTACTAGGAAGTTTGGTAGCATTTTGGGCATCAGATCCCCAAGCCACAAAAGTACCATCTTCGGTTAAAGCGATAATATGAGAACTATTTTCAGCACCTTTGGTGTCACCTTCAATAGATACAAATTTCCCTTGATATTCAGCAGGAATTTGATTTTCTTTACTATTATTATCACCCCAAGTAATAATTGTGCCATTATTTAATAAAGCAATAATATTACCTTTAGTAGCACGAATTTGTTTAATTCCATAAGTATTAATCGCTGTTACATACTCTTTATTAACTTCTAATTCACTCTTATATTTAAAGAGTTTATCGGTTTGAATTTGATATTCGCTAGAAGTCATTGCTAATTTTTCAGCTTCTTCTGCAAATGTTAATTTTACTACTTCAACGTTTGCTTTTGTTGTTTCAATTTCCGCATCTAATTTTTCTTTCATAGCGGTAGTTGCTTCTAAATCTTCTTGTAATGCGGTATATTTTTCTTGTGCTAAAGTTTCTGTCTCTTGAGCTGCTTTAAGTTCTGCTTTTAGGGTTGCATTTTCTGGATCAGCCTTCAATGCCAATTCAGCATTATTAACAGCTACTTTAGCCTCATTTAAGGCTGTTTTAGCCTCTGATACAGCTGCTTTAGTTTCTAATTCAGTTGCTTTGATTGTTGCGAATGCTGCTTCTAATTCAGCAATTTGGGCATTTATTGCAGATACTGCAGCATTATAACCATTAATTTGAGAACCAAAAATTTCAAGTAAAGATAATTGAATATCTTTAATTTGTGTAGTTAGAGTTTCTACTTTCTTACTTGGTTGAGACGATACCACAATGTTTTCATTTGCTCCATAAGTACGATATGTACCATTATCAAATAAAATAACTAAAGTATCCCGTGTCCATCTTAAGTCAATTGGATTTAAACCTTCTTTTTTGATACTTCTAACAATCGCATCAACGGGTTGAGGACGATTTTTACCTGTTCCAATATTCCCCCAAATATGTAAATTATGAGTGCTACCCTCAGTGTCATTTGTGAATAAAGCTACAACTTGGTTATCCATTGTAATATTATAAATACCTTCTTTTTTAGCTTGTTCATAAACTTCTTGAGTTAAAATAGCAGATGAATATGACATTGAATCACCTTTTAATCCATAGCCTCTTACGGTATTATCTTCTAAAACAATGAAGAATGAATCCGGTCCCGCAAAAACATTTTTGGCTTTTAATCCAGATTTATTAAGCAGTTTGATAGATTTCTTAATGTTATAAATTTCTGAATCTGTTACTTCAACATATTCACCAGTTGTAACATCAACTTTATAATATAAATTGTTATCACTAGTTTCAACTTGATAGAAACCTTCATATAAATCTTTTAAACTATTTCCCCAAACATATACCTTACCTTTTTTATCGATACCAACACTATATGTTGTTCCGGTTGCGATTTTGGCAATACCATTTTTATTTAATTCACTCGGAACAGAAAGTAAATTGAATCCTGGAGCAGTATCTTTTTGTCCAATATCCATATACATTTCTCCACCTTCAGTAAAGGCACTTCCGATAAAGCAAAACGCGAAAATAGCTACAAAAACAGCTAATGAAATAATTGCTAATTTTTTATGAAAAAATTTATTAATTGTTACCCGGATAGGACTTTGAACGGCTTCTTCTTCTAATAAAGATAATTCTTTACTGCTTCCAAAGAAAGCCCGTTTAGCCCATTTAGCAAGTGTTTTGCCAATTATTTTTAAATTTTCTACAAATTTATTAAATATACTTCTTTTTTTCATAACCTACCCCAATCTTACACGCGGGTCTACCACAGTATATAAGATATCTGTTAATAAGTTTCCTAATAATCCAATAACTGTATAGAACACATTTAATAACATTACAAAAGCAAAGTCAGATGCTTGTAATGCCGCATATAATGTACGACCCATACCTGGATATGCAAAAATTGTTTCAGTGATTGTTGATCCTCCGAAGATACTTAAGAACCAGCCTACAAGAATACTTACAACAGGAATCATCGCATTTCTAAATGCATGCGAATAAATAACCACTTTTTCTTTTAAACCTTTGGAACGTGCGGTTCTAATATAATCTTGACTTAATACGTCAATCATTGCACCTCTAACATAACGAGTAATACCTGCTAAAGATGAAACAGTTAAAACAAATACTGGTAAAATTAAATACTTAATTGTATCTAAAAATCTACCAAAAGGAGTCATTTGCTCCCTTATAATATCTGCACTACCAGCTCCACTTGTTGGTAACCATCCAAGGAATGAGGCAAATATTAAAATTGATATTAAAGCAATGAAGAAACTAGGAAGAGACATCCCAATTGATGTGAATACTTGAACAGCATTATCAAATTTAGAATATTTTTTAACTGCTGTATAGATTCCCAGTGGGAAAGTAATTAAAAATACAAAGAGTAAATTCAACAAATTCATTCGAATCGTGTTCTTCATTGGAGCCTTAATGGCCTGAAGCATTGGAATATTGGTTGTAAGGGTATTTCCCCAATTTCCAGTAACTAAATTTTTTAACCATTTAACATATTTAACTGGTGTACTTTGTCCAATACCAACAGCATCTTGAGCATTTTCCATTTGCTCTCTATATGCTTCTGGGTCTTTAGTTCTTAATGATTGGTCAACCATGGCGTTAACTTGAGCAAGTTCGCCACCTGGAATTAATTGGTACATAGAGAACATTATAATCGAAATAATTAAACCAACAAATAATACCAAAAATAATCTTTTGACAATATATCTAGACATACTTCCTCCTTTTATAATTTATGGGGATTGAAAAGTCAATCCCCATATTTTCTATTATTTATAGATGTTTAAAATTTGACTATCTAAATTATTCTGCAACTGTACAATATAAGATTTGTTGTGACCATGACCAGTTACAAGTAACATTTCCTTTATAACCTTGAAGTTTACTTGAGAAGAATTCATGATATAAATCAGAATATAATGGTAATGTTGGTAAATACTTATTGTAATAGTATTGGTACTCTTGCCAAGCTTTTAAGTATTCTTCATCGTTTGCAGCTTCAGTTAATTTACGAGCAGCTTTTGACAATCCTTCATTATAGAAGTAAGCAATATTAGCTCCTCCGTCCCATCCCCAATACTCTAAGCAAGTATCGTAGTAAGGTTCGAATACACCAGCACTAAAGTTAGTACCTAAGTTAAACATTGTAGCAACACGTTGATCTTGTTCATCAGTTGTATTGTAAGATGCTTGAATGTCTTCATATGTACATCCATCTTCAGGTAGTGGATATCCATCACCATAAGCTCCATAGTAGTCACGATATAATAATGTATTGAAGTCTACAGTTGTAGGGTTAATTTTAAATCCTACGGCAGCAGCATTAACTACTAAAGTAGTAGATAATGTATCAGATACAGGGTTAGGTTCAGTCTTTGACCATTCAACGACTAATGCTTCACCTTTACCATCTTCACCTTTACGATAACGAACTGTATCACCTTCACCAAATAATTTAGTACAAGCTTCATCACCATAGATATAACCAACAGATTCTAATAATTCAACAGCTTTTTCAGGGTTGAAAGAATATGTATTTAAGGCAACTTCTTCACCTTTTTCATTGATACCTAATACGTTACCATTTTCATCAGTTGCTGCAGCAACCATCCATTGGTCTAAACCATATTGACCATGAGGTAATACCCCATAACCACCAGTATAAGTTTCCATGAAGTTTTGTCTATTTAATAAGTAAGCGATAGCTTGACGAACTTCAGTGAATCTTGTTGGAGAGTGGTCAGAGTGGAATGCTAATACACCATATCCAGAACGAGAGAATGTAGTATAATTTAATTGACCATTAGATTCTGTAACAGCTGCTAATGCACTATTAATTTCAGTTCCACCAGAAATTTGTTCAATTAAATCAACTTCACCATTCTTTAATGCTTCTAATTGAGTATCAGTAGTAACATACTTCATAATGATAGTTTTAATTTGAGCTTTTTGACCAGCATAGTCACCTTTGAATTCAGGGTTAGCAACTACAGTTGCTGTAGATGTTTCAGCGTTGTAAGAATAGAAAGTGTAAGGACCACAAGTAACACTTGGTTTATATCTATAACCATCATTGTTTTTACCTTCAACACTTTCATTAATGATTGCTTTTAATTCTTCAGAAGTAACACCACTTAATTTAGCACCTATAGTACCTTGTTCGATAGTTACATTAGGTAATAATACATGCATTGGGTATGGTGTAGTTGAATAGTATGACCATTCATAGTAATAAGGATAACTAGATTGGCCAGTCTTATCAACAGCATTAATTGTAATAGAGAATTCATATTCACCTAATAAATCAATACCATCTAATTCACCTAAACCAGTTGTATCCTTAGCATAATCTAAAGATCCTTTAACTTGGTCAGTAGTAGATAATGATTTTTGAGCTACATCATAGAATACAGGGTTACTTAATAATAAGCTAGCTCCAACATAGTCTTTAGCAGTAACTGGTTTTCCATCGCTCCATTTTAAATCTTCAGCAATTTTAATAGTGTAAGTTTTTCCACCATCACTATTTTCAGTAACTGTTAATTTTTCAACTACAGTGTTATCTAATTCATATTTTTCATCTTTAGTATAAACAACAGTTGAATAACCATGGATTAAATCACGAATTTTAGCATTTGCTCCATTATTACCCCAAACAGTTGTCCAGAATGTTGAGTCTAATTCTGTTGTAGACCCAACAGTAACAGTACCAGTAGCTTCTTTATTCCCTTTGTCATCATCATCATCATCTGGCTTATCATGTTTACATGAAGTTAATGCAAATACTGATAATAGACAAATCAAAGTGAATAAAAAATATTTACTTAATTTTCTCATTTTATTTTCCTCCTATTTTTTTATAACACATTGCTAGTGTTACTAATATTATACTAACTTTTACATTAAATGTCAATCTTTTTTTCTGAAAACAGCAATGAAAACGCTTCACTTGTGATTTTTTGATGAACTTTTTTCGAAGTTTTTTTGAATGTTTTTTTATTTTTTCTCCTTATTGCCTTATTTTTTTAACACTTTGTCACATAATAAGCACTAACAAATATTTTAAACTTGACAAAAAAATGCTTTTATGGTATGCTTTTAGAGAAAACATATGATTTGAAAAAGTAATATATAAAAGGTTGTTTAGTGAGTAATGATAGTGAAAAATTACCTTCTAATTATATATGAATGGGTTCAATGATGTAGAAAGAGGAAATGCTTTCTCGTACTCTGGCGTTAACAGATATTGAGAGTTAGAAATAACTAAATTAAGGTGGCACCACGGTTTTATTCGTCCTTTTATTTAAGGGGGATTTTTTTATTTTTAGGAGGTATTTAAATTTATGAAAACAATCGTTTCTGGTATTCAACCATCTGGAACACTTACTTTAGGAAATTATTTAGGAGCAATTAAAAATTTTGTTTCTATTCAAGATGAAGCAAGTACTGATGACAATATTTTTATTTTCATTGCCGATTTACACGCTTTGACAGTTCCCCAAGATCCTATTGCTTTAAGAAAAAATATTAGAAGTTTAGCCGCTTTGTACCTTGCTTGTGGTCTTAATCCTAATAAATCTACTTTATTTATCCAATCTGAAGTATCCGAACATGCAGAAATTGGTTATTTGCTTCAAACTATTACTTATATTGGTGAACTAGAAAGAATGACACAATATAAAGATAAAATGCAAAAACAAGTAGCGGGAGTTTCAAGTGCTCTTCTTACTTATCCAGTTCTTATGGCTGGTGATATTCTATTGTATAACGCAGATTTTGTGCCAGTTGGTGAAGATCAACGTCAACATCTAGAAATAACAAGAAATTTGGCTGAACGCTTTAATTCTCGTTTTAGTGATACATTTACGGTTCCAAAACCTTTAATTGCTAAAGTCGGAGCCAAAATAATGTCATTACAAGAACCTACTAAAAAGATGTCCAAATCAGACATTTTAGAAAAAGCATCAATCTTTATTTTAGATTCAGAAAATGTCATCCGCAAAAAAATTGCCAGTGCCGTCACTGATTCAGACGGAACCATTAAATTCGATCCCCTTAATAAACCAGGAATTTCTAACCTTTTAACTATTTATTCTTGTGCTAGTAATATTCCAATTGAAGAATTAGTGAAAAAATATCAAGGTATTGGATATGGTGAATTTAAGAAAGACGTAGCTGAGGCGGTAGTTAATTTGTTAAAACCAATTCAAGAAAAATATAACTACTATTTAAATAGTAAAGAATTAGATGAAATTTTAGACAATGGTCGTGATAAGGCAAGTTATTTTGCGAGAAAGACTTTATCAAAAATGAAAAGAAAAATGGGTATTATTAGAAAAAAATAATCTTAAAAAAATGATGTAAATTAGTTACATCATTTTTTCTTTACCATTTCTTTTTTTCTAATTCATTTTTTTAAACAATTAATTTTTTAAAGTTGGTTTATTAGACTTATCATTTTTCTTAAATATTTTAGGTAAATTTTCTGAATGGTCAAATTTAGTCATTAAACGTGGTTCTCTAAATTCTTTAATTTGTTTAGCAGTAATTATAAAATTACCATGTTCTCGTACGACATCAAGAATGCTATACTTTTCAAATAATTGTTCCCACGCAGCATTTAGTAGACTTTCAGCCATAATTAGAAATTCTTAATTAACACTTCTTCAACTTCACCACGTTTATTTCCATTTGAGTTGATAGACCGTTTTGCTTTCACAATAATAATGTCGTATTCTTTATATAAATTATTTATAAATTCAGTATTAGAATTAGACAATAAAAATTTAACACCTTTTTTATTTAACTCATCACAAACTAGTTTTAATCTTTCTTGTTCTTTTTTATTAAAACCACCTTCATTATATCCTGTAAAACTTGCAGTATTAGAAACTGGGTCATATGGAGGATCTAAATATACAAAATCTCCTTTTTTAGCGTTTGCTACTGCATCAGAAAAATCACCTGATAACATTTGAATATTGTTGTCATTAAAATATTTACTTACCGCTCTTAATACGACCTCATTGACTATATTAGGGTTTTTATATTTCCCATAAGGAGTATTGAATTGTCCAGAACTATTTACTCTAAATAAACCATTATAGCATGTTTTGTTCAAATAAATTAATCTAGCAGCTTTGGTTATATCATCAAGAGCATCATATGTAGATGTTTTTCTGTCTAAATCTCTAATTTGATAAAAATACTCTTCATTATTATTTTTCTCGTGCGCTTTTAATTTTTCTATTAATTCATCTACATTATTCTTGATAACTTTATATGTAGTTATCAAATCCGCATTCAAATCATTTATTACAGCCATATTGGGTTGTATGTCAAATAAACTAGCTCCTCCTCCAAAAAAAGGTTCATAATAAGTATTGAATTTAATAGGAGTATATTTCTTAAGTTCATCTAATAATTGACGTTTTCCACCTACCCATTTTACAACTGGCATTATTAATACATTATTTTTTTTATTCATATATGCCCCCCTCATACCTTATTTAGAACAAAAATGATAGTATTTAAATATTATTATTTTTAATTGCTAAAAAATATTTTTTTCCTTTAATTTATTTTTCTAAAAATTCTATTATATGACTATTTACAAATTCTCTTCTGTCCATTTTTTGGTAACAGTGATCTGATTCTGGCACCATATAGAATTCACAATTGGGATAAAGTCTAGCGTATTTTTTTCCATATTCAATAGGCACAGACATATCTTTTTCACCATGAATAATGATTACTGGGACATTTAAATTAGTGTTTTGATATAAATCCAAATTATCAAAACTATCAACAAAGGCCTTACTCATTAAGTATCCCCCCATATCAATGTTGTTTTCATCGAACCAATTAACACTTGGGTTATTGCGATATCTACCGACAACCGTTTCCATCATACTAGCAGCCGGTGAAAGTAAAACTAATTTTTCTAAATCAGCCTCGAATTCTTTCGCAACCATACTTGCTGCGGCTCCTCCCATTGAGAATCCTAAAATAATTACTTTTTTATTTATTTTTAAACTTTGGGCATATTTAATAATGTTTCTCGCATCATCTAAGACTGTTTCGAAAGTCATTTCGTTAAAACGCCCATCACTAATCCCATTACCACGATAATCAAATCTTATACTTGAAAAACCATGTTCTGCTAGTTGAAAAGATAGTTCTTTAAATAAATAACCATTTTCATTCATATGACCAGTAAATCCATGAAACATTATAACTAAACCTTTCGAGTTTTCTACTTGATGTAAAATCCCTCTTAAAGTATATCCATCACTTATTGTTTCTACCATTTTAATCATTTATTCCCACCTCTTGTAATGCTTTACGAATATTTCCTTTATGTTTATTTAAGATTATTTCTACTTCAACTGGTTCAATTTTTCCTAAAACACCAAGAATAGCCTTTTTAACTGAACCATATTGGTCATAGGCCTTCTTAGCCTCAATATCATCTAACATAGTGATTTCTTTAATGATACTGATGGCCCGAGCAACAAGTTTTTCATTAGTTGCTTGAACATCAATCATAAGGTTTCCATATACTTTACCCATTTTAACCATCGCAGTTGTAGAAATCATATTACAAATCATTTTTTGAGCGGTACCCGATTTCATTCTTGTTGAGCCTGTAATTGGCTCTGCTCCGGTTATTGCTTCAATAGGATAATCAACCATACTTGATAAAATGGTATGCGAACTAGTAGAAATACTTGCTGTTTTGGCCCCTACTTTTTTGGCATATTCCATACCACCTAAAACATAAGGGGTTCTACCGCTTGCGGCAATCCCAATAACCATATCTTTTTCCGTTAAGTTAATATTTTTTAAATCTTGAACAGCCAATTCTTTAGAATCTTCAGCTCCTTCAACCGCTTGAACCATTGCTCCCATACCACCAGCCATTAAACATTGAACCATTTCTGGTGATACTCCATAAGTCGGTTTACATTCAACCGCATCAATTAAACCTATTCTCCCACTAGTTCCAGCCCCCATATATATTAAGCGTCCATCATTCATAAACACCTCATATACCGCATCAACACATTGGGTAATTTGATCGATTGCTGCCTCAACCGCATAAGCAACGGTCTTATCTTCATTATTTAGTTTAATAAGTATTTCCTTAGTTGATACTTTATCAATATCCAATGTATTAGGATTTCTTCCTTCTGTTGTAATTTTTTTAATATTTATATTCATTTTAATTCTCCTGTGGCAAGACAATGCTCCCCAAACTTACCTGTTTAGTGGCTCCTGTTGCCCCAATAACATTGCTTGCTTTATTCATTATTCTTAAGTACCCCAAAACCGCAAAGCCAATTGCTTCTTTGGCATCAGCGTTATATCCTAAATCATAACTAGTAATAATTCGATATTTTTTAGTTTGATATTTTTTTAGTAATTCCAATAAGTAGGTATTATTGGCTCCTCCACCTGATACAACTAATTCGCCATCGTTAAAACTTGGAACAAAAGTTTCAATTTGATTAATTATGGAACAAGCAGTAAAAGCACTTAAGGTAGCAATAACATCTTCTTTATTCATCCTATATTCTTTTTGTTTATCAAGAATATTTTTTAAAAACGATATACTATATTTTTCCCGACCAGTACTTTTCGGTGGTAATGTTTTGAAATAATCATCATTCATTAATTCTTCTAGTATTTGCTCATTAATTTTACCTTTTCTAGCAATTTCTCCATTTTTATCATATGGCACATTGAATAAGCAAGAACATGCAGTATCAATCAACATATTTCCAGGACCTGTATCAAAGGCTAAAATATCCGTTATTTGACATTTTTTAGGCAAATAAGTAATATTTCCTATTCCCCCGATATTAAGAAGAATTCTTGAAGTATCTAAACTTCTAAAAATTAAAAATTCACTAATCGGAATAAGCGGAGCACCACTTCCACCATATGCGATATCTAGAGATCTAAAATCATAAACAACTAATTTATTAAAAGCTCTAGATATAGTTGAGGCATCACCTAATTGAAAAGTTGAAGAAGCATAGCCATCCATTTGATTAGGATTATGCCAAACTGTTTGTCCGTGATTAGCTATAAAATCTAATCTTTTAAGTTCAAAAGAGGCTTTTTCTAAAACTTTTTTAATTGCATCCACATAAACTAATGATAGTTCAACATTTAAACTACATATTTCTTGAATATTAGACGTTTCAGGAGATGAATTTTTCAAAATTTCTTGTTTTAATCCTTCAGGATAATTAATACTTACAAAATCAATCATTTCAAAGGTCGGATATTTCTGATTATTTATTTTAACTAGTGCCGCATCTACTCCATCAAGTGAGGTTCCACTCATTAATCCTACCGCATATAAAACTCTTTTCTTTTGTAATTTATTAAGCATTCTTTTCACCTAATAAATATGTCGCTTTAGACAAATAATAAGCACCAATAATTGGATCACTATCATCTACTAAATAAGTATATTCATATTGATAATATGAGAGAATAGTTTTAACCCAATTCATAATTATTGTATCTTCTTTAAATAAACCACCTTTAAATCCTAAAAGAACCCCATTTTCCAATTTTTGTAAATTAACTAACGTAATAATACCATGGGCAATCGCAATGGCTTCATTTTGAAGGATACGAATTGCCTCTTTATTTCCAGCCTCAGCAAGATTTGTCACTACTTTCGCAAAACTCGCAATTTCCCCTTTTGTTTTAAGATAAAAAATTGCTTTAAGCTCTGTAACTTTCTTGATTCCCATTGCCGAAAGAAGTTTTTTATCTAGTTCTGATAAAGGTTTTTTAGTTTCAGTTTTTTTGATCATTTTTAAACACGCTTGATGTACTACCGCATAGGCACTTCCACGTTCTCCAATGATTTGTCCCCATCCTCCAACTAACCTTGTTTTACCATTTTTGATTCCACAAATAGCACTACCAGTTCCGCCTAAAACTAAAATTCCATCTTGACATTTATTTTCTACTATATCAAGAGGAGATTTAGTAACTACCGAATATAAAGCAATAATGGCATCATTTTCTATAACAACTTTACAATTATACTTTTTACTAAACTTTTTAACAATTTTGGGTACATCTATAACTACCCCTAAACCACTAATTCCCATTGTGATATTTTGTGGCAAATAAACATCTTTGGTTTCTTCAATTAATCGTTCAAGTTCACAATCCAAACTAGTAAATTCTAAATCTTTGGTAATTGCAGGACTACCTACACCAATAACACTCTTTTTTAAAACTTTACCATCTAAGTCATAAATATTTATTTTGGTCGTTGTCCCTCCTGCATCAACACATATTAAAACCGGTATTTTACTCATTATGTTTTTTTCCTTCAATCACAAAACTAAATTTGCTTCCTGGTTGTAATAAATCAAGAATATCGTACCCATATTCTGGAATATAACCGATTACATTAGTTTCAACATTTTCCTCAATATCTTGTAACCAAATACCTACTTCACCCATATATCTTAAATTTAGTTCATTATCAATGGTAACTTGGTATTTCTTAATTTTCCCATTGTTATGCGGTTTAATCGCATCTTTAGATTTAGTACTTGAGCGAATCAAATACGGACTTTGATCTGGTCTTGAATGATGTGGCCCATTTAAGATTTTTAAAACTTCTAGTGAGACATCTTCAGTCAAGATAAGAGGTATTTGAATACATTCAGCAGTACAGCTTATCATTTCTAAAATTTCTTCTTCACTTGAGTAAGCATCTCCTATACCTATTTCATCAATACCAGATAAAATGAGTTCTTGAGTACTAATATATGTTGGTTTATAACGATGACTTTCAACACTTGGAACCCCTTTATATAAAGGCGGACGTTGGTTAATTAAGGAAGGAATAAACGCCATTGTGGTAAAGCCCAATTCATGAAAAAGATGATTTTTTTGGACTAGGTCATATATATCTAATCCCGTATATGGTTTGGGATAAAAATTATAACTCATTCGAGTTTTGCTAGGATTTAACCCTTTTTCAAGTAACTCCATTATTTTTTCAATTGAAATAGTTGAAGCATTGATTTCAATATTACAGAATAAATTATTAGATAACGCTATAATATCCTCATCACTAAAACCCCAATCTAAACGTAATGCGTAAGTAAACTTGGGAATTTCAAATTTTTCCATCATAGGTTTGGATACATCAATTATTAAACGCATATCATTTTTTTCTAAAACTTCTGCTAATTTATTTAATTCTTCACCAACATTTAAAGATTCTGGTATATGAGCAGAAGTAAAAATCGTCTTAATTCCAAGTTGTGCACATTTTTCTAAGTATTCTATATTTTGGGAAACTGGGTAGTCAGCTAATCCTTCATATACTGATACCGCATATTTTATTTTTTTACTCATAACGTTCTCCTAGTAAATTAAATATTTTTTTCTTATTTCTTTAAACGTTGCCTCGTCTTGATCTAAAAGATTCCATTCTTCTTTTAATGTATATGTCATATCACGAATATAATCGCACCCTGTTTCAAACTCAAACATACATGGGCGTCCTTCAACATAAGGGGGGTTAATCTTAAAATACTCTTGATAGTTTTCTCTAAGAATTCTTAAAATAGCCCAACTTGTCTTAATGGTATGAAAAGCGTTGCGATCAGTAATATGAACAAATACGCCACCGCATAATTCTCCAGCATATTTTGCGAAAGTCGGAGTAAAATATTGTGGTCTAAAATATACTCCTGGTAAATTTAATTCATTAAGCTCACGAGCTAATGTTTCACTTTTTATCCATGGTGCCCCAAAAAGTTCAAAAGGGGTAGTTGTGCCGCGACCTTCTGCAACATTTGTTCCTTCTAACACACAAGTTGTATTATAGGCATATGCTGTAGCAATAGTAGGGAAATTAGGAGAAGGAATGACCCAAGGAAGTTTGGTACCTTCAAAACTCATCCATCTTTCATAATTAAGCATAGGTATTACCTCTAAATCACAATTAATACCATATTCTTTATTAAATAATAATGCCAACTCTCCAATTGTTAAACCATGGCGTTGAGGAATAGGATAATATCCCACAAAAGAACGATATTTTAAATCTAAAATATTTCCCTCAACTTTTTCACAATTAATAGGATTAGGGCGATCAAAAACCACAAATTTTTTACCATATTCCGCACAAGCTTGCATACAATAAACCATGGTATAAATAAATGTATAATAACGAGAACCAACATCTTGAATATCAATAGTCATAACATCTAATTGATCCATAATTTCTTTTGAAGGTCGACGAGTTTTACCATATAAACTGTATACGGTAATTCCGGTTTCATCATCAATATATGTTTCTAAATGTTGACCTGCCTGAATAGATGCTCGAACCCCATGTTCTGGTGAAAACAATCCCACTAAATTAGTTTTTTCTCTTAAAATATCAATACTACTTTTAAAATCACCATCAATCCCCGTAGGATTAGTAATTAGTCCTACTCTTTTATTTTCAAATATTTTTTTAAATTCATCAATTCTTTCAATACCTAAAATAGTTCTATTCATTTTCTTCTTCCTCCTCATCATCTAACTGATGCATTATTTTTTCAAAATCAATTTTATTTAATCGATAATATAGTGACTCACTAATTTTAATAAATAAGAACGCTGGACCACTAAGTCCGACTAAAAACCAAATAGGAGCTGCCACAATCCCGATTATCGAAATAATAAACAATACTAAAGCGATTATTGTAATACCAATATATCTAAAAGCAATATATATGGAAGTTTTCAATAATTCTTTACTTCTTAAATTTTTAAAAGTTACAATTAATAAAGGAATATGTAAAAGCATTATGACAATTATGACAATAAAAATAAGCATAATCCAAAAGCCAACATTCGAAAATAGTTCTCCTTCTCCAATATTGTTATAATAATACCAAACGCTGATTCCCGCAACGGCCAAAATTATCCCAATAATTAATTCTAAAATAAAACTCTTTTCAGAATACTTCATAAAATTACTAAAATACATTTTAATTGGTTTATTAGGCCCTTCCGCAATTGAATCTTTAATTGTCGCATACATTGCCGTTATGGCTGGCAAAATTGTCACAATGGGAATCAATAATAGGATTGTCATAACATTCACAAATACCAGCATAAATAACCACTCAAAAAAACGATGACCTTTGCTGTTAAACTTACTTTCAATATCCATGCAAATCACTCCTTTAACATATATATTTTATCATATTTGTTTTGTAAAATAAAGTTTTATACATAAAAAAAGAGATTACAATTTAATTTGTAATCTCAGTAATGTAAAGAATTCTGGGCATTTATAACTAGAATTTTTGACAGCCCTATTTTTTTATAGAAACACATAAAAAAGTCCTTCGTGTTATAATGTTATCGCCAGATAAAAAATAAATACGAAAGGACGTGATTATTATACCATATTTTTAACAAACTTCAAATACTC
>CAYLLO010000017.1:0-25254 GCA_964384805.1 uncultured Staphylococcaceae bacterium
AATTAACTTATGATGAATCAGAAATTGTAGCAGTTGTTGGAACAAATTCATGGACTGATTCAACTAAAGGAACATATAATTATGGTGTTCGGTTGCTTTCTAAAAGTAATACTTTAGGAAAGATAGAAAAAACTTATATGGTAGTTTTTAATGATGCTGAAGGTAATGTATTAAGTAGACAAGAGGTATCTATGGGAGGTAGTGCAACACCTCCAAGTACACCAGTTAAAGATGGCTATCAATTTATGGGCTGGGATTTAGATTTTACAAATGTTACAAGTGATTTAACTATTAATCCTATTTTTGAAAAAATTGAATCGTCAGAACCAACTGATCCAATCGAACCAGTTGAACCGGTTGAACCAACTGAACACCCCAAAGGATGTAAAAAAGAACTTACATTAGTAGTTGTGGGATTAATATCGATAGCTACTATGGGAACAATAATTCTAAAGAAGGAACGATAAAAATATGAAATTAAAAAAATATCAAAGTGATGAATATGTTTATTTTTATGGTAATAAAGAAATAGTTGATTTACCAGAATATGAATATCATGAAAATGACATTCGTGGAGTATGGGTATCAAATGTAGCTAATATTGATACTCCTAAAATGGTGGATGTAGCCTCTTATAAACAATATTTAGTAGAGATGATTAAAAATATTGCTTCATATAATATGAATCTTATTATTTTTCAAGTGCGTCCAACTAATGATGCATATTATTCCTCAAAATTAAATCCGTGGTCAAAATTTATTACTGGGGTTGAGGGACAAAATCCAGGATTTGATGTCTTACAATTTGTTATTGAAGAAGCTAAAAAATATAATATTGAAGTCCATGCTTGGATGAATCCTTATCGCGTATCAACGGATGCCTTAGATAAATTAGAAATGACTAAAGAAGAATATTTAAATACTTTATCTACTTCTAATTTCGCAAGACTTAATCCTGAATGTACAATTTTAGATGGAGCCAATAAAGTTATCTTAAAACCGGCTTCAGAAAAAGTAATTAAATTTGTGACTGATACGATTATGGAAGTGGCTGAAAACTATGATATTACAGGTGTCCACATTGATGATTACTTCTATCCTTATGCGAAAATACCCCGTGAATTAGAAGAAGATGATTATCAAGAAGCTTTAAAACATCATCCTGAATTATCATTTGATGATTGGCGCCGTGATAATGTTAATCGAATGATTGAAAGTGTTCATACTGAACTGAAAAAATTGCTTAACAAAAAAGGGAAAAAAGTTGAATTTGGAATTAGTCCATTTGGTATTTACCGGACTAATAGTGCAATTGATCCTAATGGTTTTAGTGAAGGTTCATTTCATGCGACAGGAGTATGTGAATGCTATTCAAGTCTTTATAGTGACGTTTACTATTGGATGCAAAAGGGATGGATTGATTATGTTGTTCCACAACTTTATTTCCCTTTTGAAAGAAAAGATGTTAACTATCATGATTTAGCTGCTTGGTGGTCAAAAATGGTGAAAAAAACTGATACTAAACTATATATTGGGCAGGCTATTTATCAAATGGGTTCAAATGAAGTTTGGGCTAACCCTTTAGAAATTGATAATCAATTGCGGTTTAATTGTAACTATCCTAATATTGCTGGTACAATATTTTTTACATATCATGATTTAGTTCCAGGACAAAATGAAACTAAAGATTTTGGATTAAAAAAGCTTAAAGAACGTTGGGTAAAATAAAAAAATAATAAGGCACCATTAAAAGGTGCCTATTTTTTACATTAAAATTATAGAAAAAAAGATGATATTTTGGGCGATATTTTTATTTTTCATAAAAATTGATATATCACTTGCTAAAAAACGTTTTCTTTGGTATAATAAGTAAAGACTAGGAGTCTATTTTTATTCTTAAGGAGATGGTTAAATGCAAGTTGTTCCTTTGTTAAAGTACCAGAAGATGCTATCAGATTATTTACCATTAAGTAAAAATATAGAAATCATTAACGACTTTAACAATAGCCAAAGACTAATTAATCGCATCAATGAATTAACTTGTGAGTGGCCTTCTAAAAATAAGAAAACTTATTTAAAAATTATCAAAAATGATCATTTAAAAGAAGAAGCTTACCAAATGCTGATCGATGAACGCGGTATCACAATTAGTTCAACATCAGATGTGGGAGCTTTTTATGCTATTGTAACCTTAAAACAAATGGTTATAGATAATTGTAAAGTGGCTTTTGGGGAAATTAAAGATGATCCAGATTTAAAAATCCGTGGATTTATGCTAGATATCAGTCGAGCTAAAGTGCCGACTATGGATACGCTTAAACAAATAATTGATTTATTGGCACAACTTAAGTATAATCATTTGGAATTGTATGTGGAAGGGTTTTCATTAGAAAATAAAACCTATTCATGGGTTTTGAAAGATGGAAATTACTTAACGATAAGAGAATATCAAGAGTTAGAAGCGTATGCATATGAACACTTTATTGATTTAGTACCAAATGAAAACGGTTTTGGTCATATGCAAGATTGGTTACTTTTAGATGAGTTTAAAGAATTATCAGAAGTTGATGATTTATTTGAAATGTGGGGAAGTAAAAGGACTTCATCCACTTTAGATGTAACTAATCCTAAAAGTATTGAATTAGTTAAAAGACTATACGATGACTTTTTACCATATACCAAATCACAGTACTTTAATATGAATTTTGATGAACCTTTTGAATTAGGATATGGCAAAAGTAAGGCCTTGGTAGAAAAGATTGGAATTGGGAATGTGTTTGTTGATTATTTCCTAAAACTATATGAACATGTTAAAAAGTATAATAAGACTCCGATGATTTGGGGAGATGTTTTGTTAAAACATCCTGAAGCATTGAAAAGGCTTCCACAAGATGTTATCTTTATTGATTGGGGTTACAATGTTGATTACCCTTATCATCATAACCTAAAATTATTAAAAAAATTAAATGTCAAATTTATGACTGCCCCAGCTACATCAACATGGGGAGTTATTACATCACGATATTTAGAAATGGTTACTACGATCCGTAATGCTTGTTTTTATACGAAAATGTATGAAGGTGAGGGAATGTTGTTAACTGATTGGGGAGATTTAGGACATTTACAATATTTACCATATAGCTACCCAGGAATCATATATGGAGCTATGTGTAGTTGGAATATAGAAAATAGTCCTGAATATTTAATAAAAGCAGTATTAGAAAAGTTAGTAGGTGGTACTTTGGCTAGTGTAATTTTAGATTTGTCAACTTACACTAGGTTAGAAGGAACTTATCGAACTTATGGAAGTAAACTATTTTCAAGTATTTTGCACAGTGATGGTGCACGTAACGAAGAAGATAAATTGAATTTCTTTTTAAATAAAATGGCATATAATTTGTTAACTAAAGAAGAAACATATGCTTTAGAATTAGAATTTAATGCTTTAAAAAATCGGGTTGTGCCAAGTGAAAACTTAATAACCCAAGAGGTTTTAGGAAGTATTGAACTTTTAATTACTCTTTTAGACGTCAATATGATGCTTAGTGCATATTTTGATGGTCAAACATATTTAGAACAACTAGATGATTGCATTTTCAGATTGACTAATTATCTAGCGGTTCACCAAGCGCTGTGGGAAGCGAGAAATAAAAAAGAAGGCTATAAGTTTAGTGCTTTACGTCTTCAACAATTAATCGAAATGATGAAAAAAATGAAAGAAAGAGGCAACTAAAAATGAAGAAAAAGCGATTTGTTCTTGTAACACTAGTTGTAGTGGTTGCTGTTGTAGCGGGAATAGTTATCCTTAACAATACCGGTTCAAAACCAATCACATACACTTATAATCCACAAGAAACAACTACCAATTCAAATTCCAATGATTACAATACATATTTGGAAAAAATCCAAAAAGAACATGGAAATGTTGAAACTCCTCCTGGAGTTAGTGTAAGCGTTGCTGGTGTTGATTATATTTCTAGTAGTTTATCAGCTGGTACTGAAGGCGGGAAATTAGAAGTGTATGACAAAGATGATGAATCTTTAAACATCAGTAATACAGACGATGTTAGTGATCAACTTTTATACACTCCTGATAAGGGTAGTGTGACTTGGAACATTAATGTTCCTAAAGAAGGGTTCTATAACTTAAAACTAAGCTACTATCCGATTAAAGGGACATCTTCTTCAATTGAAAGAAGATTAACAATTAATGATCAATTAATTTTTGATAAAACTACAACATTTGTATTTTCGCGAGTATGGGGAAATGGTATAGATGTTATTGAACTTGACACAAGTGATGCCAATAACTATTTAGCCAAACTTTCACCAGAAATAGATACTAAAGGGAATGATGTAAAGCCTAAACAACAAGAAAATCCAGAATTAAGAGTAGCTTATTTCAAAGATGATATGGGCTATACTACCGAACCATATAAGTTCTATTTCCAAGAAGGTAATAACACTATTACTTTAGAAGCTGTTAAAGAAAATATTTTAATTGATAAAATTATTTTAGAAAGCGTTTCTGAGACTATCACTTATGAAGAATATAAAACACTAAATAGTGGTAAAAATGTAGAAACTGGTACTTACTCTTCAAGAGTTGAAGGTGAAGCAGCTATTTCCAAATCTTCACCAACATTATATCCTCAAACTGATCGTACTAGTTCTATGACTTACCCTTATGAATATGCCTCAACAAGACTAAACTCTATTGGGGGAGATAGTTGGAGAGTTCTTGGTGACTGGATTACTTGGGAAGTTGAAGTGCCAGCGGATGGATACTATAATATTTCTTTAAGAGCTAAGCAATCTACCGTAAGAGGTATGTATTCTAATCGTATTGTTTATGTTGACGGTGAAATAGCGTTTGATGAATTAAAACAAACTATTTTCTCTTATTCTGCCGATTGGCAACTACTAACTTTAGGTAATGAACAAGAAAAATTTGAATTTTATTTGACCAAAGGAAAACATACAATCACAATGGAGGTAACTCTTGGAGATTATGCAAGTTTAGTTGAAGAAATTGAAGATATTGTCGCATACCTTAATGATTTATATTTAGAAATTATTAAATTCACCACTACATCACCAGATTCAGGACGTGACTATGATTTAGCTAATCGTACAGGATTAAACTTAATGGAACGTTTAGAAACTGCTAAAAATCGTTTAGAAACTGTTTCTAAAGCTATTTCTGATATTTCTGGTACTCAAAGTGATAAAACAGGGGTTATTGATACATTTGTAGTACAACTTAAAGATTTTCTAAAAGATAATGCTCGAAGCCTTCCTTCAAGACTTAGTACTTTCAGTAATAATATTTCTTCTTTAGGAACTATTCTTGCTGATTTACGTGAAGCACCATTAATGATTGATTATATTATTGTTCATACTCCTGATTACAAACTACCTAAAGCTAATGAAAGTTTCTTAAAGGGATTATGGGATGGGGTTGTTAATTTCTTCTATTCTTTCTTTATTGACTATTCAACTATTGGAGCTCTTGATACTGACTCAGAAATTAAAGAAACTATTGAAGTTTGGATGACTTTAGGACGTGACCAAGCCAACGTAATTAGACGATTAGTCGACGAAGAATTTACTCCTGAAACAGGAATTCAAGTAGATTTAAAAATTACTGGTACTGACGTATTATTAAAATCAACTCTTGCAGGTATCGGACCTGATGTCGCAATTAACGTTGATAGTACATTGCCTGTTAACTATGGTTTGCGTAATGCGGTATATGACATTAGTCAATTTGATGACTACGAAGAAGTAGCTTCTCAATTCTCTGCTAGTGGTAATGCTCAATTTACATTTGACTGGGGAGGAGCAGAAGGCCGAGGAGTCGAAGTATATGCGTTACCAGAAAAAGAATTATTTTTGATGATGTTCGTTCGTGATGATATTATGGAAAAATATGGTTGGCAAAATAAGGTTCCTAATACTTGGGACGAAGTTATTGGTTTAGTTGCTGATTTACAAGCTGAATCATTACAATTTTATTTGCCAGTCAATGAATCTGGAGCTACTGCTCTTAATCCAATTTTTGTTTCTCTATTATACCAAATGGGTGGTGAATTGTATATTAACAATAACACTGAAACTGGTTTATTAGCGGAAACAGGAATGGAAGCATTTGAAACATGGACTGAGTTCTACACATTATATTCATTCCCATCATATGCTTCATTTATTAACCGTTTCCGTTCGGGTGAAATGCCAATTGGTATTGCTTATTATGAAACATACAATACTTTATCAGTATTTGCTCCTGAACTTCGTGGTTCGTGGTCATATTATCCAATTCCTGGTAGTTATCGTACTGATGACAATGGAAATACATATATTGATCATACATCAACAGTAAGTGGTACAGGATCAGTTATTTTAAGAGGTCCTGCTGAAGAGTCTGAAAGTATTCGTGATGCTTCTTGGGAATTCTTAAAATGGTGGACTAGTACTAAAACTCAACAATTATTTGGACAAGAAATGGAAGGTATCTTAGGTTCTGCAGCCCGTCAAGCAACAGCAAACGTAGAGGCTTTAAAAGGACTTGCATGGCCTAAAGATGATTTAAATCAATTATTAAAACAATGGGGATTTGCTGAAGATGCAGATAGTACAGTCACTATTAATGGTCAAAAAGTTGCCTCATTCAAAACCACAAATAGTGATGGTAAGGTTTATGATAATGTATATGGAGTTCATCATATGCCACAAATTGCTGGAAGTTATATTACTGGTCGTGAAGTAGAAAATGCCTTCCGTGAAGTAATTAATAACTTAGTTAATGCTAAAGAAACATTGTATGAATATGCTAATAATATTAACAATGAAATTGATCGTAAGCGTGCTGAATTCGGCTTGCCGCTTGCGGGAGAAAAAGAGGAGTAGAATATGGAATTTAACGTAATTTTATATATAGTATTCTCAATAATATTTGCGTTACTTACTTTTGCGATTGTAAGATATATTATGAAAAATAAAAAACTTGATCGCCTTCATGGTATTACACCACGAACTCGTGCTGAAAAACGCGAAAAAGCAGCTCTTGAAAGAGCTGATAAAGTAACAAGAAAAACAGAACTTCGTGAGGCTATAAAAGCTAAAAAAGCCGAATGGAAAGCAGAAGATAAAGCCTTTGATAAACAAGTAAAATTAAATATTGAAAAGCTTAAAAAACAGGTTGCGGAAAGCAAAGTTAAATACGATGAATTAAAAGCTGCATATTATGCAGATAAAGAAAATGAAGAAAAAGCAGAAGCATATTTTACTTATTCGAAAGATCATGAAAGATTAATTCAAAAATTAAGAATTGAAAAAGAACGTGCTTCAATCGGTTATAAAATAGAACGTTGGAGTAAACGTGGGGGACGTTTGCGCCGAGAATTGTACATCAAACGTCAATATTATTATTTAGTAGCACCATATACGATTTTATTCTTTATCTTTACGGTATTACCAGTTGTAATGTCATTAATTTTATCATTTACCTATTTTAATCTTTTAGAATTCCCTTCATTTGTAGGTTGGGAAAACTATATGAGATTGTTTGTTGATGATAAAGTGTTTATTATTGCGATTAAAAATACTTTAATATTAGCGATTATTACTGGACCATTAAGTTATTTGATGGCTTTCGTATTTGCTTGGCTAATTAATGAATTAAGACCAAAATTAAGAGCATTTATGACTTTAATATTCTATGCTCCATCAATTTCTGGTAACGTATACTTAGTTTGGAAACTAATTTTTAGTAGTGACATTTATGGTTATGCCAACTCAATTTTAATGCAACTTGGAGTTATTCAAGAACCGATATTGTGGCTTCAAAATGCTGATTATATTCTTTGGATTGTAATGATCGTTCAATTATGGATGAGTTTGGGGGTTTCATTCTTAGCCTTCATTGCTGGATTACAATCAGTTAATAAAGAGTTATATGAAGCCGGAGCGATAGATGGTATCAAGAGTCGTTGGCAAGAACTTTGGTTTATTACACTTCCACAAATGAAGTCACAACTAATGTTCGGGGCAGTAATGCAAATTACATCAAGTTTATCAGTTGCTGAAGTTTCAACCCAAATTGCGGGATTCCCATCAATTGAGTATGCGGGACATACAATTATTACCCACTTGATGGACTATGGTAATTTACGTATGGAAATGGGTTATGCATCCGCTATTGCGACAATCTTATTCATAGTAATGATTTTAGCAAATACATTAATTAAGAAAATTTTAAGAAGGGTAGGCAATTAGTCATGGCTCATAAGATGAATTTAGATAATGACGCGATTAAAGGTGTTGGCGAAAGTAAAGCCGAGATTAAGCGCCGTAAACGACAAGAAAAGAAGTTAAAAAAATTTGGTATTCGTGATGAATCCAAAATGGGTAAAGTAGAATTATTCTTCTACCAAATGGAAAAACGTCGTCGTATCAAAAAGAAAAAAAGAATGTCAAGAAGTTTGGCGGGAGATATTGCACTTTTCTTAATGCTATGTTTATTTGGAGCATTTAGTGCTTATCCGCTATTATATACCATTTTTGCGGCATTTAAACCATTAAATGAATTATTCATTTATCCCCCTAAATTATTTGTAATGAATCCTACCTTTGATAACTTTATCGATTTAAGTATTGTTATGAGTGATTCTTGGGTTCCATTTTCAAGATATTTTTTCAATACTATCTTTATTACTTTAATGGGGACAGCAGGTCACGTAATTATTGCCTCAATGGCGGCTTACCCACTTGCTAAACATAAATTCCCAGGAAGTAAAGTAATTTTCGGTATGGTAGTTTATTCATTAATGTTTGCTGCACAAGTAACAGCAACGCCTAAATATATTATCTTTAGTTTAATAGGACTTGTAGATACACAATGGGCTATTATTGTTCCAGCGTTTGCTTATTCTTTAGGATTATATTTAATGAAACAATTTATGCAAGATATTCCTAATGACTTTATTGAATCGGCTAAACTAGATGGTGCTAGTGAATTCCAAATCTATTGGAAAATCGTTATGCCCCTAGTAAAACCGGCGTGGTTAACTTTAATTATTTTATTGTTCCAACAATTATGGAATAATGATGGGGGAACCTTTATTTATAGTGAACAATTAAAACCACTAAGTTATTCGCTACACCAAATTGTTAATACCGGAGTAGCAAGAACTGGTACATCTGCTGCAGTTATGTTAATAATGATGATTGTTCCAGTAACTGTCTTTGTATTATCACAAAGTCAAATTATTGAAACAATGGCACACTCAGGTATGAAATAGGAGGTGGAAAGAATGAGAAGATATGTAAAAACTTTAATATTAGTAGTTACTTTTTCACTAATGTTAATAGCTACAGCGTTTGTTTCTAATGCCACTAGTTACAACTATGATTTCTGGAAAAATGCACTTCCTTCTGCCGAAGGGTTATCTTATAAAGATACTTATTACGGTAAAGATATTTTAGATATTAATGATAGTTCGAAAACATTAACATTTAATACTTTAGAAGATATGGAAGTTTACAATAACCAAATCTTCTTACTTGACTCAAAAAATGATACTTCTTCAGAAACTGTTTTAACTATTAATGGAACAACTTTAAAAATTAATGGGGTTAGTAGTATTGCGGTTCTTAACGAGGAAATGAAATGTATTGTTCAACCAATTAGAGAATTTGAAATTACAGAAAGTGTTCGAGAAAAATTAGCTGAATATTATAATTTTGATAAGTCTTTATCAGAAATTACTGCCAAGGATTTTGAAGGTTCTAATCTTTCTGTCAAAGCTCCATATCTACCAATTATGAAAGATAGTGTTCTTGAAGGTAGTGAAGAATACAGTGGAGCTAGTGTTATTTTAAATAATGCTCAAGGTATTACGGTAATAGCAGATGGAGATAGTTATTCTATCTATATTGCTGATACTGATAATTCAAGAATTTTAAAAATGAATTCTGAATACGTGGTTACTCAAGTTTATTTAACTCCTACAGATGAAATTTTCTATCAATGGAGTACAGAAACCGATGTTGAAACTTCAACTAAACGTTTCTTTAAACCAACTAAAATTGCGGTTGATAAAACAAAACGAGTTTATTGTATCGCCAAAGACGTATATGAAGGAATTATTGAGTTTAGTGAGACTGGAAAATTTAATCGTTTCTTAGGGAAAAATACAGTTACAGCTAATCCGTTAAAACAATTTTGGTATAAGATAATGTCTGAGGCTCAAATTACGCAACAGGAATTGAGTCTTCCTCCAGAATTTATTAATCTAACAATGGATGCTGACGGATTTATTTATGCGACATCTTATCCAGATCCTGATAATGTCGCCAAATCAAATATGATTAAAGCAATTAATACTTCTGGTAAAGATGTATTAAGAAGAAATGGCTATGTTACTCCTAATGGAGATGCTAAATATCTATCTGCTCACACTAATAAAGAAGTAGTTTTAGGCTCTTCTAGTCTAACCGCAATCGCAGTTAGTCAAGATGGTTTCTACTCTGTAACTGATGCCAAACGTGGAAGAATCTTTACTTATGATACAGAAGGAAATTTACTTTATATTTCTGGAGAAAAAGGTTCTTTATCAAATAGTATTAATGAACCAGTTGCGATTAGTTATTTAACTATTGAAGCAACAGAAAATACTGAAAAACAAGAATTGGTATTAGTTATTGATAAAACCTCAAAAAGTATTATCTCATTTAGTACTTCTAATTTCGGTCAATTAGTAAATGAAGCTACTAAATTGTATTTAAAAAATGATATTACTGGTGCTGAAGAATATTGGCGAGAAGTAATTAAAATGAATTCTAACTATGAACTTGGATATGTAGGTATTGGTAAAAGTTTACTTCGTTTAGAACAATTTGAAGAAGCAATGTACTATTTTAAATTAGGACATAACGCAACTTATTACTCTAAAGCATATCAACAATATCGTGATATTATTTTAAAAGATAATTTTACAATCATTATGACAGGTTTATTAATTACTGTCGTCGGACTTGGAGTTCTTGCGGTAGTAAAAAACCAAAACAAGAAAAAACAAGGATATGTAAGGGAGGAGGACTAAAAGTATGAAAAAATTCTTTAGACAAATTATAGAAGATTACATTAAATTTCCTCTTCGAATTATGTCTCATCCTGTTCAAGCTTATACAGAATTCAAAGAAGATAAAAAAGCAAAAATGTCAGTTGCGATAATAATGTTAATTATTGCTTCTGTTGTTTCGATGATTCAATATCTTTATACTGGACCAGTATTAAATGTTAATGATCCAACTAAATTTAATAGTTTAACAACAATTATTTATACAATGTGCCCAGTAATTATTCTTTCTGTTGCCAACTGGAGTATTACTACGCTAATGAATGGTAAAGGAAAGATGAGCGAAATCTTCATGATGGGTTGTTATTCTTATTTTCCCACAATTGTATGTGGAATAATTGGAGTAATCGCAAGTAACTTTGTTACAGAAGATGAAGCCTTATTAGTTAATATAGTTTACATTGTTGGTTATGCATTAATGGCTTATATGATTTTTATGGGTCTTATATGCTTACATGAATATGGTATTTTTAAAACTTTCGCAACAATTTTATTAACAATTCTTGCTACATGTGTTATCGCATTCGTTGCATTATTAATTTTCGACTTGTCACAACAAATCTATGGTTTCTTATATTCACTATATAAAGAAATTGTGACGCGGTTCTTTTAAGGAGGTGGGTTTGTGAAAAGTAAATGGCCTAAATTTTTAACCTTAAAAAGAATGGTATTAATCACAATTATTTTAATTGCCGGTATTGTTTTGACAGCATATTTTGTTGGTGGATATACAGGAATTAGTCCTATCTATTCTACCAAAGAATTTACTTTAGAAGGATTTACGACATATTCTGAATACGAAAAATTAGCTCGTGAAGAAGCAGTTAAAACTCCGTATGAAGAAAGTGATTCATTCGCAGAAAAGGTTGAAAAATGTAACTATATTTCACAATTACAAACTGTTATTGCTGAAATAAAAAATGAAATTAACAGATTAAAAACAAATGGTGGAGATGCTCAAGAAATCACTGATTTAGAAACTTTAGCCTCTGCAGCAAATAAAAAGATTGCTTATAAAGAATTACCAAAAGAAGAAGAATATATTAAACAATATGTTGAAGAAGCGTTAGGTTTTGGAGATGCTCCCCTAATGCAAAATGGTAATTATGAATTCTATTTTAATAAAAAATGGACTACATTTAAAATAGTGGAAAAGAAAACAGGAAATATTTGGTATTCTAATCCACAAGAAGAAGAAAACTTTTCTTCTAATTCATCGATTTTAAATCAACAAAAATCTTTGATTAATATTTATTATGCTGGTTCACTTGGAGGAACAACGTTATGGGATAGTTATACATACGCTATTTCTGATACCGACCGTACAGGTGAGGCAGAATTAACTCCTAATTTCCAAATTAAGGAAATTAAAGATGAAGATGGTAAAGTAACTGCTTTACAAGTTTATTATTACTTCAAACAACGTGGTATTGATTATTCATATTTACCACAAAAAATCTCAGCTGAAAAAATCCGCAATATTGCCGATATCGATTTATCATCTGAAGAGCTTCCAGAGTTACTTTCAAGAAATAGACAATATACAACAGATGGAACATGGGAAGTAATCGGATCACTAGATGGGGTATCAACAACTGCTACTCTTCATGCTGAAGATAACACAGTGTGGTATGCTGGTAATGGAGAACCCGAAGCAGACCTTGCTAATGCTGGTAATTATTACATTGATTTAGATACCCAAACTATCTATGTTAAAGCAACAGAAACTGATAGATCTGGTAATGTTGAAGAAGTATGGAAGTCAATCAATACCAAAGTTTTAACATGGAAAAAATATTTAGAAGAAAATTACACTTATAATAATTTATCTACAGGTACTGCGGTATATGCTTATGCATATTATGGTGAAGGATCACCAGTAGCAGAAGAAGGATTAAATAACTTCTATTATTATGATACCGAAAATAATCAACTTTATAAAAAGACTAACGGGACAATTCCTTATACTCATGTTATTGCAGGTAAAGAGATTTCGTTATGGACTACCCAATATTATACTTTACAAGATAAAGAGTTTGATTACAATACTTTAGGTTATGATTATTATGAATTAAAAGATTCATATGAAGGAATGAAACTTCAACTTCGTAAAAATTTATATTCTTACTATTATGATAAATGTTTATACACTGAAGAAGATTTACTTGCTGATAATACTGAATTTGGTGTTGAAACAATTTCTAATAAAGGAGAATTTGGTGTTGCGATAGAATATAGCTTGACTAGTGCTGGTTTAAGTGTTTCAATTTTAGATCAATCAATTTTTGAATTAGAAGATTTCCCACTTACAACTGTTGAAATCTTACCTTATTTCACCGCTGCTCATTATTCAAAAGATGGATATGTTGTTATTCCTGATGGAAGTGGATCAGTTATGAATTTTAATAATGGTAAAACAACTTATGTTCAATATTCCAAAACGGTTTATACAACCGATTTATCAAAGATGGCAGAAATTAAAGTTACAGAAACTGAAGATTTAATGTTCCCGATGTATGCAATGGTAAATACAAACATTCCTAATAATGATGGTATTCAATCAGGAGTATTAGTTGATGCCCTAAGTGGTGCAAGTCAATTAAGAATTAGTGCTAACGTAAGTATGATTACAGATTCTTTCAATAAAATTTACTTCAGTGCCTTCTATCGTGAAAGTCAAAAGACAACTATTGGGGTTGGATATTATGCGACAACATACACTAAATGGACTGAAGATCGAACTCATAATGATATTACGATTAATTATAATTTCTTAGAATCATCAGAATTAAATTATTCGGCTATTGCTAAAAAATATCGTGAAATATTAATTGATCGTTATGGTTTAACTGAAGAAGATAATACTGATGAAACAGTTCTCAATATCTCATTAATTGGAGCCTATGATTTCCGCAACAATTTCTTAGGTATTGGATACACAGACTATGCGGCTATGACAACTTTTAATCAAGCAGAAGAAATTTTAGCTAACTTAAAAGCTCATGGAGCAAATCATATTAATGCTTATTATTTAGGTTGGCGTAAAAAAGGATTAATTAATTCTTCATTCCAAAATATGAATTTCAGTAAAGAGTTAGGAAATAAAAAAGATTTAAATTCTTTAGTTTCTTATACCGATAATAACGATATTAATTTGTATATGGACGTTAACTTTAGTGAGTTAAATAAATACCAAGAATCTTTTGGACAAAGTCGTTACACTTCTAGAGACGTGGCTGGAGAATATATTGAAAAATATCCTTATGATTTATCATCTGAAGTATATGATGAAAAACAAAGAGCAACATATACTCTTTCACCTCGTTTCTATAGCATTTTTATGGAAAATTTAGTTAAGAATTATGTAGATGATATAGGTTTATCAAGTTTATCTATTAAGAATTTAGGTTCTTCATTAGCAAGTGATTATAAACGTCATAATGAAGTATTTAAACAAACTTCATTAGAAGAATCAGTAAAAGCTTTAGAATATGCCAAAGAAAATGGTATTAATAATATTACCTTATATAATCCTTATGATTTTGCCTTTAAATACACTGAAACAGCATTAGAAGTTCCATATGCATCAACGCAATATGAAGTGCTTGATTACTCTATTCCATTCTATCAATTAGTAGTTAGTGGTTTATTTGATTATTCTGGTGAGGTTATTAACGCAAATGATGAAAAAGGTAACAAGTGGCATATTATGCATATTTTAGAAACAGGATCTAATGTGGCCTTTACCTTCTCATACGAAGATTCAGCAAAATTAATTCAAACTGATTATAAATATTATTACTATACACAATATAGTAAATGGACTGAAGATGTATTTGTGATAACTGATACTATTGATGAAATTGGTATCCACGAATGTCAATTGATGTCACATGAAAAAGTGGCCAATAACGTATATAAAGTAACTTATGAAGGAAAAACATCAATTGAAATTATCCTTAATTACTCAGATGCTTCAGTAGAAGTTGATGGTAATATTATAGGTGCTAAAAATTATATTTATAATAAAAATAATACAGGATGGAGGGAATAAAAATGAAAAAAATAATTAGTTCATGGTTTAAGGCCCTCAATGTGAAAATAATACAATTTAAAAATTGGTTAATTCACACTAAATTCTGGGCATTATTAGAAAAAATTGTTCATTATATCGGTGTAGGTTTGCATTACCTGTTCTATCCAATTACTTGGATTAAGAAAAGAACTTATGATCGTATGCGTTACGATAATCAAAAAGTCTTTGCTTCATTTTTATTCTTAACACCGGTATTACTTGGATTCTTTGTTTTCTTTGCGTATCCAATTGTTATGTCATTCTTATACTCATTTAGTGAGGTAAGTATCCTAGAAGGTAAAACAACCTTATGGTTTGGACAACATTGGGAAGGATCGGGAGATAATGCGGTTTTAGTTAAAGATTTACTATATAACTATCGATATGCATTACAAGGACATCCAAAGTTTATTGTTGAGCTTTGGGAAACAGCCAAAACAACAGTTATCGATACGGTAGTTATTACTATTTTCAGCTTATTAATTGCGGTTATGCTTAATGGTAATTTCCGTGGTCGTGGCTTTATTAGAGCTGTATTCTTCTTACCTGTTGTATTTAACTCTGAAGCGTTAGATACAGCTCTTGAAGCAACAGAGGCTATTGATTCAGTATTAACAAATGCTGGTACTGGAAGTGGAGAACTTGCTAAACTATTCGATTTGGCAACCTTCATGGGACAAATTGGGATACCAACATGGTTAGTTAGCTTCTTAAGTGATATTACAGGAGCAATTTATCGTACAATTACTTATTCAGGAGTACAAATTTTAGTATTCTTAGCCGCTATTCAATCTGTGCCTGGTCACTTATATGAAGCAGCTAAGATTGAAGGGGCTACAGCGTATGAATCATTCTGGAAGATAACATTACCGATGGTATCTCCTCAAATTATTACTGTTGTAGTTTATACCATTGTTGATTCATTCTTAAGATCAAGTATCAATGATATTATTGATTATCAATTCGTACAAGGTTACTATGGATACCATGCAGCGATGTCATGGATATATGTAATAGTTTCAGTCTTGATTTTAGCTATTGCCGTAGGAATCTTAAATAAGGTGGTGTTCTATCAAGATGACAAGAAATAATACTATTCAATCAAAAGAAGAAAAGAAAGCATTAAGAAAAGAACGTTACGAAGCAATTATTGCGGATTTAAGAAATCCAGTTAAAAAAGCTGTTCGTGGTCGTAAAGTTGCAGTAAAGGCTACATCATTATTTAGAACTATTGTCTTTATTGGCTTATCATTCGTAATTTTATTTCCGATTTTTCAACAATTAATGCTTGCTTTCCGTAGTCCAGAAGACATTAATAATCCGCTTATTGTTTGGATTCCAGAGCACTGGTCAGTAGTTAACTTTACTATTGCTATTCAACTTACCCAATATTGGAAAGCATTATTAAACAACTTTAGAGTAGCAACAATTACAACAATTTTCCAACTTGCATCTACTGCTCTTGCAGGATATGCTTTTGCGAGATTAAAATTTAAAGGTAGTAACATTCTATTCTGGATGGTAATGTTAACTTTAATTATTCCGCCTCAAGTAACAACCGCATCACGTGCGTTATACTTCAGTAACTTTGATATTTTTGGAATTATTAAGTTATTTAATAATGGTAATGCCATCGCAATTAGAGGTCCAGGAAAAGACTATATCTTCTATATCATGGCCGCAACTGGGCAAGGTATTAGAGCATCGTTATTTATCTTCTTATTCCGCCAATTCTTCCGTGGAGTTCCGGTGGAACTTGAAGAATCAGCTCAAATCGATGGAGCAGGTATTTTAAGAACATTCTGGAGCGTTATGCTTCCGAATGCTAGAGGGGTTATTACTACAGTCGCATTATTCGCATTTGTATGGCAATGGAATGACGTTTACTACACTTCAATGTTTGCGGTAAACTCATCAGATTTCCCATTATTAACAATGCAAATTATCAATACTGCTGAATGGTTAGGAAACTTACTACTTAGATCAGAGTTAAAATATTTAGTAAGTGCTGACGTTCGTGGTAGTAGTATGTTTACATCATTGATTGCTAATACTGAAGCATTCTTAATGATGTTGCCATTATTGATCGCTTATTTATTTGTTCAAAAATTATTCGTAGAAGGTATCGAGAGAACCGGTATTGTTGGATAAAATGTTTTTGAAGGAAGTGATAAAATGAGAAAAGGTAGTTTTATGAAATCTGGTATATATAGAATATTAGACTATGTTGCTAGATTGGTGATACTGAACATTCTCGTTCTTATCATTTCCTTTTCTTTATTATTAGTATTTGAAGATCAATATTGGCCATTAATTATTACTGCTCTTACATTTTTCCCCTCACTTGTAAGTTTATTTAAAGTTATAAAAGATTACGAAGCAGGGCTTAATCCAGCAGTGTTTAAACCTTTCTTTGTAAACTTTGGAAAATATTATGTTAAATCTATAATATTTACTTTAATAATTGGAGCGGTAGTTTTATTATTAATGAATAGTTTAAATGTTTTTTCAGCTAACTACAATCAAAGTGTAGCTAATATTATTGGTTATTATTTAACAATATCTTTAATTATAGTAGTGGTATTTGTTGTAATTCAATTGCCCTTAGTTATTGTTAATTTTGATGACTTATCCATTTTACAATATCTTAAGTTATCAATGGTTATGGGCTTTAAAGATATTGGTTTAAGTTTTTTAATAATCGTTATTGTAGGAGGATTTTTAATCACGGCCTTTGTGTACCCTGTAGTTGCTGGGGTAATAGGAATTAGTTTACCAGTATTCCTTATTACCAAAATGACTTATCGACGTTATAGTTTATTATCCGATAAGCATGCCTTAAAGGATGATGAATAAAGTATTCAAAGAGAAAAATATTAATTAAAAATCAGGGAGGATAAAAAATGTTTAAAATGTTAAAGAAAATTATGTTATTATTCCTTTTGATAGGTTTTTTCCCGTTAATAACTATTTCAGCATATGAAGGAAAACAATTATCACAATATGCCAAAGAAATAAGTGAAAAACAAAAATGGACATTAGAAGGACGAGTAGAATTATCCAAACAACAAATTTCTACAGTCTATAATGGAGTAACTGGAACTGGGGCAGTATGGAATAATCACACTGTTCAATGGTTAACAGTTCCTAAAGATAATACCGCAATTCAAACGGTTGTTTGGAGTGCAGGTAGTGTTGAAGAATGGGGTGCTTCTAATGTTTTAAAAACGGCAGAAGATTATGAAAAAAAACATCCTGGATATATGGTAATTGGGGCAGTAAATGGAGATTTTTTCTACATTAATTCGACCCAAGAACCCCTAAACTACCATGTTCAAGAAGGCGATGTTTTAAGAGCATCTTGGGATGGTGATCCTAATTGGGGAATTATTGGTTTTAATAAAGGTAAAGATTATGTTGTGGGGTTGCCATCAAGAAGTACTTCAATGTATTTGAAAAAAATTGAGACTAGTGAAACGACTGAACTTAGCGAGATTGCGGGAACCAATATTGCTCCAAGTAGTGATGGAGTATATGTTTATACCAAAAATCTAACCGAAACAGTTGATTTAACTGGTTATACAGTATATAAAGCAATGAACTCTTTATATCGTGAATATCGTGATGGATATTTTGTCAAAGGCAAAGTAGAAGAAGTTGTTAATATTTCGGCATTATCTAGTGTTCCATCCGGGACTTTCTACATTGTAACCAAAAATGAAATGCTTTCAGTAGATGATGAAATAAAAGTGGAATATAATGTTACAGGAGCCGTAGCTGGGGCTCAAAATGTAGTCGGATATTGTTACCCATGTCTAAATAATAGTTTGCCAATGTTCCAAAATATTAGTGCTAAAGTCTTTGATGGATATTTTACTACTTTAAATCCTCGTACTTTAGTCGGCTTTAAAGCTGATGGAAGTGTAGTATTAATGGTAATTGATGGACGTGGAAGTGTTTCAGAAAATTTAGAAGGAGCAACCCTTTTCCAATGCGGGGAATTACTAAGACTTGCAGGGTGTGTGGAAGGGTATAACCTAGATGGTGGTGGGTCTTCAACATTAATGGCTAGAATTAATGGGGAATTGACCTTAATTAATGATCCATCAGATGCACGCCAAACAGGTCAACCATGGGGAACTTTAAGAGGAATCGGCAATGCGGTCTTACTTGTAATGAAAGATCCAAAAATTCAAATTGACGAAGCAGTAGGTAACACAATTACGGTAAGAAGAACGGGTGAAGTAGTTGATGGAACCTTAGAAAATATTAAAGTTAATATCGATAATAAAACATATGAAATGATTGGTGATGAATTAATTATTTCAGGTTTAGATAAAAATACTGAATATGATATTACCTATGAATATGATGTTCGTAATAATGATGGAACAGTAGAACATGGGGTAAGCGAATCCTTTTATAGAACTACAGAAAACTATGCGTTCCCAGTGTTAGAAGAATTTGTAGAAAACAAATTAGCAGAAGGTAGTGTAACTTTAAAATATGATATCGAAGCAGAACTAGAAGATATTACTCAAATTTATCTTAAATATGGTAACAATAAAACAATTTTGGAAAAACTATCTGGACGTATTAAATTAGAAGCTTTAGATACCACAATTGAGAATCAATTTATATTATGTGTGGAACTCAAGACTGGGGAAGTTGTGGAACTTGGCAGCCTAACTTATGCCGCTAATACGATTCCGTCTGCAAATGCCAAACCATCAGAGAAAGATGATACTAGTGATGAAAAAGAAAAATCAGGATGCAAAAAAGAAGCATCGTTATTACTGATGAGTTTTATAGGATTTATAAGTTTATTTACCTTGTTTAGAAGAAAAAAATAATTTCAAAAAAGTAGGAGAAATAAAATGAAAAAATTTATACATAAAAACATTAAAAAAATCATATCAATAATGATTGTCTTATTAATGATGCCGTTTTTGACAGTTTCTGCCAAAGATTTATCTAAATATGCGAAAGAGATAAGTGAAGCTCAAAAATGGCAATTAGAAGGTCAAGTAGAACTTGTTAAACAAGAAATAGCCACTGTTTATAATGGCTCTTTAACCGAACCATTATTATATAATAATCATACGGTACAATGGTTAAGTGTAGGTTCTGAAAGTGCTGTTAAGCCAGTTGTTTGGAGTGCTGGTACAGCTGAAGGATGGCAAGCTAAAACTCTTACAAAAATGGTTGAAGATTATGAAACTAGCCATCCAGGATATATTGTAGTGGGAGCAATTAATGGAGATTTCTTCGATAATTCAGTTGGTGGTACAGGAGAACCAACAAACTTCCATGTTCAAGAAGGTGATGTTTTACGAGCTGCTGCTCCTGGAGCATCATATCGGGGAGTATTAGGTTTTGGACAAACTAATAAAGAGCATGTGGCAGTATTTGGACAACAACATAATGCACAAATGAGCTTAGAAGTTTTAGAAAATAATAAGACCATTAAGACATTAACAGTGGCTAGAACCAATGACACTCCAAGTAGTACAGGAGTAAATGTTTATACTAAACATTTATCAACTGCAGTTAATTTAGATGGTTATACTGTATATGAAGGAACATATACAATGTATCGTGATTATAGTGGCGGATATTTCTTAAAAGGAACTATTAATGGTATAAGCAATGTTAATAGTTTAACTAGTGTAACTGCTGGTAAATTTTATGTGGCGGCTAAAGAAGCAGAGTTAAATGCGGGAGATACTATTAAAATAGAATATAATTTATCTGGTGAACTTGAAGGTATTGAAAATGCGGTAGGATTTGTTTATCAAGTGTTAAAAGATGGGCAACCACAATTAGCTAATACAACATCAAGTAATAATCCTAATGCTCAATTTATTAATACAACTCACCCGCGAACATTAGTTGGTTTTAAAGCCGATGGAAGTGTAGTACTAATGGTTATTGATGGACGTGGAAGTGTTGGTGATAACTTAGAAGGAGCAAGTCTTTTCCAATGCGGGGAATTACTAAGACTTGCTGGCTGTGTAGAAGGATATAACCTAGATGGTGGTGGTTCTTCAACATTAATGGCCAGAATTAACGGAGAATTAACTTTAATTAATGATCCATCCGATGCACGCCAAACTGGTCAACCTTGGGGAACCCTTAGAAGTACTGGTAATGCGGTATTACTTGTAATGAAAGACCCAAAACTAGCAATCGAAGAACCTGTTGGAAATACGATTACGATTAAAAAGATTGGTGATATTATCGGTGGTACTTTACAAAATGTTAAACTTAAAATTGATAGTAAAGAATATGATGTAACAGGTGATGGACTTACAATAACAGGATTAAAGAAAAATATGGAATATAATGTAAGTTATTCATATGAGATCTTAAATGATGATGGAACAATTGAAAAAGGACAAACAAATACCTATGTTTTAACAACAGAAGATTATGTCTTCCCAGAGGCTAAATCCTTTGAAGAAAGTACCCAAAAAGATGGTACAATAACCTTCAAATATCGAGTAAATGATGCTGATAATACAATTAAGAAAATGTATATCCAAAACGGAGATGCTATGACGGTTGTTGAAGAACTTTCAGGCAAAGTTACTATCGATAATATTGATACAACGATTGAAAATGCTTTTGTTTTAATGGCTGAACTTGAAAATGGGCAAAAAGTACAATTAGGAGAAATTGTATACGAAGCAAATTCAATTTCTGGAGGTCCTGCTGATACACCAAATGACCCAAATGATGTGACAGAAAAGGAAAAAGCAGGATGTAAAAAAGATTTAACAATAATTGTCGTAAGTATGATTAGCTTAAGTACTTTAGGTGTATTTATTAAAAAGAAGAGATAATATATGTACGACATAAAAAAAATGACCTTAGAAGAAAAAGTAGGACAAATGATCGGCCTAGCTTTTAAGGGTACAGAATATAATGAAGAATTAAAAATGCAGATTGAAGATATGAAAGTGGGGTTAGTTATTTATTTTAAAGATAATTGTGAAAACCCTGCTCAAATCTTCGAACTTAATAAAAAAATCAACAAAAAAGCCAAAATCCCACCATTTATTAGTTTAGATCAAGAAGGGGGAATGGTAGCGAGGGTTACGGAAGGTATAACACAATCGCCTGGAGCTATGTCAATAAGTGCAACTGGTAATCCTCAAAATGCTTATAAACTAGCCTATAATATGGGGAGAGAACTACAAATGCTCGGCTTTAACTTTAATTTTGCCCCTGTAGGAGATGTTAATAATAATCCCAAAAATCCCGTTATTAATGTTCGATCATACTCAGAAAATCCAGATATAGTATCAGAATATGTGGTTGAGGCTGTAAAAGGGTATAGTGAGGCATTGATGATGTCATCAATAAAACATTTTCCGGGTCATGGAGATACAGCAGTTGATTCCCATATAGGTTTACCCGTAGTTGATTTTGATGAAAAACGTTTATATGAAATAGAATTAAAACCATTTATTAAAGCTAAAGAATTAGATTTGCCAGGGATAATGGTAAGTCATGTCTTATTTACCAAATATGATGACCAATATCCATCGACTTTATCTAAAAAAGTGGTTCAAGGATTACTTAGAGATAAAATAGGATATGATGGTTTGGTTGTAACTGATTCACTTACAATGAAGGCGGTATTTGATCATTTTACAATTGAAGAAATAGTTGAAAAAGGATTTAATTCAGGAGAAGATATTTTGCTTCTTTGTGGGGCTAGAGATATTAATCTCCAAAAAGATTTTTACAACACAGCTATAAGGTTTGTTAAAGAAGGAAAAATTCCCCTTTCGAAAATTGATGAATCGGTCCAAAGAATTTTAAAATATAAAGAACGCTTTATTCGTCCAATGGCTGATTCATTTGAAAATGTTGAAAAAGAATTATGCGATAAAGAGGCTGTTGAATTTAGTGAACAAGTTAGTTTAAATAGTATTACCTTAATAAAAGATTGTAAAAAATTATTACCTATTAAGAAAAAAGAAAAAACATTAATTGTTTTTCCTGAAATACAAGTTGTAACCCTTGTTGAAAATGATGATATGAGCTTGATGTCATTAGCAGAATTTATGCCTTTTGCTTGTGATAAAATATATATGCCATTATCACCTGATGAAGAAGAAAAAGAATTATTGTTGAAAAAACAAACAGAATATGATAAAATAGTCTATTGTAGTTATAACGCATGTTTTAATCTTGAACAAGCAAAACTTATTAACTTATTAGATAAAAATAAATTAGTAGTTATTGCGATTAGAACGCCATATGATTATGAAGTATTAAAAAATATTTCGACATATGTTTGCAGTTATGAGGCTACACCTTTAGCCTTTAAATCACTAGCCAAGGTGCTTGTTGGAGAAGAAGAAGCTAGAGGAAAAATTCCAGTGACAATTAAGGAGGCGTAAAAGAAAAATGAAAGTAATCGTCACAAAAAATTATGATGAAATGAGTAAAGTAGCAGCTGATATTTTACTTGAACAAGTAAAGAAAAATCCGCGTTCTACTTTAGGGCTTGCAACAGGAAGTAGCCCAATTGGTACGTACCAAAAAATGATTGAAGCATATAATAATAAAGAAGTAAGCTTCAAAGATGTAACAACTTATAATTTAGATGAATATTGTGGTATTGATATTGAACATCCACAAAGTTATTATCGCTTTATGCATGATAATTTATTTGATCATGTAGATATCAAAGAACAAAATGTTCATATTCCAAGTGCAAGAGGAACTGAAAGTGAAATTAAAGCTCAATGTAATGCTTATAACGAAGCACTAAAGAAAGCATCAATTGATATTCAATTACTTGGTATTGGTGGTAATGGACACATTGGATTCAATGAACCTGGTACATCATTTGAACAAGAAACATTTGTTGTTACCCTTGCTGAAAGAACAAGAGAAGATAATAAACGTTTCTTTAATAGTATTGATGAAGTTCCTACTCATGCGGTGACAATGGGAATTAAAAATATTATGCAAGCTAAGTCTATTTTAATGTTAATAAGTGGTAAAGGAAAAGCAGACACAGTAGTTAAATTACTAAGTGGTGAAGTAACAACTGATTTCCCTGCAAGTGTACTTTATCGCCATGAAAATGTTACAATAGTTGTCGATGAGGATGCATATTCAAAATATGCTCAAAACAAATAGGTAAAAAGTGGAAAAAATTGTGTGTTATATTTTGTTAAAATAAACATGATTTTTATAAAAAGTGTTGAGTTTTTAAGGTAAATTAAACAAAAAACAATTTTTTGTTAGCTAAATTAATATAAAATACTTGCCAAAATAAAACGATTGTGCTATAATATAACCGCAAACACTTTCAAATACATTCTATTAGGAGGAAAAAAAGAAATTATGAAAAGAGTATTTGCTTTTATAAGCTTATTTGCAATCGCTTTAGTAATGTTCGGTTTCGGTACTAGTAATGTTAAAGCTGCTGAAGAACCAGCTGCTGGAAAATGGTTCGAAAACCCTTATTTACTAACTGACGATGAAGGAAATGTTGTAGAAATTCCTATGTATATCATGAATAGTATTACAACTACTTTCCCTGATTACTTCGATTATGAAGGTGCTAAAGGTACTGATTTCGAAGATAAAAACTGGGGTGGTTCTGTAAGACAATATGCATGGAACGGTGTTAAAGTTGTTATCCCTCAATTTAACGCTGAAGGTGCTACTGGAAAATATTATGGAGTATATCCACAAGGTGCATCTAAAGGTGGACAAATTGGTATTGGTGGAATGATTTACACAACTACTGGAACTTATGATCAAGGTACATTATACAAAGGTGGTTCATATGTAAGAACTGCTCCTGCTGACCCATCATTAAGTTTCTATTTATTCAATGATCAAGAATCTGACTGGTCAATGGAATCTATTAGTAAAGCTAATGCTGCTAACCCATACATCATTTTTGATGCTGAAGGTAAAGCTGTTGCTGGATTAGTATTACCTGACACTAGTGCTAATGCTGTTGAAGCAGCATATGGATTAGGTCAAGAATTCTGTTGGGATGAA
>CAYLLO010000018.1:0-24828 GCA_964384805.1 uncultured Staphylococcaceae bacterium
GTACACCTTTATGAAATAAACTTTTTAAGTCATCTAGTTATAGGTGACTTTTTGTTAGTATAATATCAATATTTAATTAGGTAAGAAAATTTTCTTTATACAAAATAGTACTTTATTTTTTTGTTTTTGAATTTAATATTATTGCTTTTATAACAATTAAGTGTTATAATAAACATATAACCAGTGTATAATATATACGTATGTGGATGAAAGGAGACTATATTATGCCAAGATTTGTTTTAAATGAAACTTCTTATCATGGAGTAGGGGCTATTAATAATATTGCCCCAGAGATTAAAAATAGAGGATTTAAAAAGGTTTTAGTGGTAACTGATAAAGATTTAGTTAAATTTGGGGTTACTTCAAAAGTGACTGTTCTATTAGATGAGGCTAAAATTCCTTATGTAATTTTTTCCGATCTTCAAGCAAATCCAACAATTCAAAATGTTTTAGATGGGGTGGAAGTATTCAAAAAGGCTAATGCGGATTGTATTATTGCTGTGGGTGGTGGAAGTGCCATTGATACTGCCAAGGCGATTGGAATTATTATTACTAATCCAGAATTTGCTGATGTCAGAAGTTTAGAGGGTGTGGCTCCAACTAAAAATCCTTGTACCCCTATTATTGCTGTTCCAACTACTGCTGGTACTGCTGCGGAGGTTACTATTAACTATGTTATAACCGATGTGGAAAAAAATCGCAAATTTGTTTGTGTTGATACTCATGATATTCCAGTTGTTGCGATTGTGGACCCTGATATGATGAGTTCAATGCCGGCTTCTTTGACTGCCGCAACCGGAATGGATGCTTTGACTCATGCAATTGAAGGATATATTACTAAAGGAGCTTGGGCTATGTCCGATATGTTCCATTTAGAAGCTATTAAAATTATTGCTGCTAATTTACGTGGTGCTGTTACAAATACAAAGGAAGGCCGTGAAGGTATGGCTTTAGGGCAATACATTGCAGGTATGGGATTTTCTAATGTAGGTCTTGGGATTGTTCATTCAATGGCTCATCCACTTGGAGCTTTATACAACACGCCTCACGGAGTAGCTAATGCTATTATTTTACCAACTGTTATGGAATATAATGCGGAAGCAACCGGCGAAAAATATCGTGAAATTGCGCGTGCAATGGGGGTTAAAGGTGTTGATGAAATGAGTGTTGAAGAATATCGCCATGCAGCAATTGAGGCGGTTAAGAAGTTATCACAAGATGTTGGTATCCCACAAAACTTAAAAGCTATCGTTAAAAAGGAAGATATTGCCTTCCTTGCTCAATCTGCTATGGATGATGCATGTCGCCCTGGTAATCCTAAAGATCCTACTTTAGAAGATATTGTGGCTTTATATGAATCATTATTATAATCCTAATAAGTTTTAGTAATTTTTTACTAAAGCTTTTTTCTTTTGACAAAAAAATTAAAAAAGTTTATAATCTATATACAATAGGTGAAAAAATGAATAAATATGACTATATCAATAAATTATTATTAACCAAACTTAGTTACTTTTTAAATGATAATCCCTGTTTAATTACTACTAATCAAATCAATAAATTAACTAAATTAGGTCTTAGCGAACCAAGGGCATTTAGTTTATTACTTCAAAATTTTTTAGAACTTGATAAACAAAATCCTAATGAAGAAATTATTATTAATGAGTATTTTCCTTTAATGATTAATGAATTAAAAGTAACTGATTATGAACATAATCCTTATTATCAAAACATTTCTTTTAAAGCCCAAAAAATGGACAATTGGGAGTTGAAGAACACAAAATATATGGCATTTGAAGCTTTTGTATGCAATGATTTTAAATATTTTGAGGATGGTAGAGTTATTCCCCAAATTGGTTATTTTACTAAACCTTTTAAATATGCAGCAGTGTATGAAAAAAATCACTTATGGATGAGTATTACCCCTAATGAGATTGAAACTATGAAAGACCCAATTGCTAAAGCTTTTGGAAATGTTGTAACTATTGGGTTAGGAATGGGATATTATGCTTATATGATATCTTTAAAAGATAATGTTGAAAGTATAACTATCGTAGAAAAAGACCCTTCGATAATTAAATTGTTTGAAGAAGTTATCTTACCTAAGTTTGAACAAAAAAGAAAAATAAAGATAATCCAAATGGATGCTTTTGAATTTTTAGAAGATCATTTATCTAATAATTATACTTACCTTTTTGCGGATATTTGGCATGATGTTAGTGATGGAAAAGATTTATATCTTAAGATTAAAAACTATGAGACCCGATACACCACTATTCAATTTGAATATTGGATAGAAAAGACTTTAAAATACTATTTATGAGGCGTATGCTATGAAAAATAAAAAATCTTTATTAGGAAGTTTATCACTTCTTTTAACTGCTCTTATCTGGGGAACGGCTTTTGGAGCTCAAAGTAAAGGGATGGATTTTGTTGCTCCTTTTACTTTTAATGGTTTCCGTTCTTTTATTGCTGTATTGGCTTTAAGTATCGGTTTATTAATTATTTGGTTACGAAAGCATAAAAATCCTAATTTTAGACTTGTAAATAATAAAAAAGCCCTTATTGGCAGCCTCCTTTGTGGATTGTGTTTATTTTTAGCCACATCCGTTCAACAAATTGGTATTAGTATGACCACGGTAGGAAAAGCAGGTTTTTTATCTGCTTTATATATCATTCTTGTACCTATTTTAGGACTTTTTCTTAAAAAAACATTATCTCCCAAAATCTGGTTTTGCCTCATAATGGCACTTATTGGTTTATATTTATTATGCATAAAAGAAAACTTTACAATTGGTTTAGGAGATTTTTTAATTCTTTTATCTACTTTAGGTTTTGCGATTCAAATTTTAATTATTGATTATATTTCTAATGATATTAATCCGTTACTCTTATCTATTATTCAGTTTGGAGTTGTAGGAATTCTCTCTTTATTTCCCATCATAATTATAGAAAAACCTACAATAGAGGCTAGCATTCAAGCAATGCCTTATTTGTTATTTGCTGGAATATTATCAAGTGGGATTGCTTACACTCTCCAAATAGTGGGACAAAAATATACAAATCCAACTATTGCTTCCTTAATTCTTAGTTTAGAAAGTGTTATCGCGGCCATAACTGGGGTATTGTTTTTAAATGAGCAAATGATCCTTCAAGAATTTGTTGGTTGTTTATTTATTTTTATGGCGATTATTTTTTCACAAATAAATTTTAAGAAAAAGGGTTAAAAATAAGTATCTATTCTATTCATTGTGGTGGTATATCCACCTTTTTATTTTTATGCTCTTCTATAAACGTATTGGATTACAAAAATTGTTTTAGATTAAGTTTTTTGGTTACTTTATATTTGACTTTAACAAATAAAAAGCGTGAAACTACATAATGTAGTTCCACCCTTAGTATTAAAAGTGATAGTTGTTTTTCTTAATTATTAAAAGGGACAAATTATTCTATACAAGTTGAGATTTAAGTTTTTTACCAAAGCTATTGATATTACAAATAAAAAATATTTAGCTAAGTAATAGATTTTCTATTTGTTTAACAATCATTAGTTCATTGGGAGTATTAACTTTATTTTTTGGTTTTTCGTTTATCAAAAAGTTTTTTTACCGCAAAAGTTATTACTAAACATAATGGAATCGTTGGTGTAAATGGTCCAGCCCAAAATAAAATCCAAGCATTAGAATATACTAAATGCCAAGTATTTTTAGTAATAAAGTATAGAACATACCCTCCCCAAAATGGTGACATAAAAATTACCCACACAATACCAAAGATGACCAGTGTTCGCCAATCTTTGCATTCTTGCCAAATCCATTTGGCAAATTTTTTAATTTTATTTAGTATTTTTTTCAAAAAATTCATTTTTCCTCTTTCTAATAAAGATGTCAGCTATTAAAATGCTGACACCTTTTTTATTCATTTGATAATTCTAACGCTTGAAGAATCGTTGATACTGTTGTTTTAGTGCTAGAGATACTATTACTAACAATTGTTATTAAACAAGGAAATTCCGTATTTTTATCAAAAGTAGATGGTAATACTGTATCAATAATTGAAGCATTTCGATCAGTATATTTTAAAACAAATATAGGATATGCATCATCTGTCTTTTTCGCATAATCATTGTATTTGGCCACTTGTGATTCAATCATTTCATTTTCTTCATTATCTTCATTATAAACCAAAACATAGAATGATGTAGCACTATTATTATTTAGTTTACGATTTTGTAATTCTTCAGCACTAATACTTTTCATTCTTCCTAAACTAGTAGGTTCAAAAAAATTAATTAATATAACTAATAATACCACCACAAATAAAACTGTTATAATTTCTAAAATAATTAAGTATATGCGATTGATCGTTAAATCTTGTTTTTGTTCTTTTTTATTCATATTAAGCTCCTATTCATATTTTGAATTCATAATTGCTAATTCAGCTAAAATTTTGGTTTTGGTGTCAATTAATTTTACTACTTTACCATTTTCAATTTTTAATAATACTGGTGATGAAGCAAGTTTAATATCTTTATAATTTGTTGCTCCTAGTCCTGTATTTTCTTTAGTCCCCGACTCTGCACTAATACCCGCATTATTTTTTTTGTCCGATTTATTCAAAGCATAAATTGGTGCAGCATCCGCATTTTTTTTAGCAGCATTAGCGTATCTCGCAACCTCTGGTAAAATTCCTTCACAGACGGCACAACCTGTACGATATACAATTACATAATAAATACCCGTTGCCGAAAAATCAGATTGAGACAATATCCGCTCATATTTAACGGTTTTCATGTCATCATATGTTTCAATACTTTTACATCCTGTCAATGTAAATAGACATAAAATTAAACTAAAAATTAAAAAAATTCTTTTAATGTTTTTTTTCATAAAAAATTCACCTAATTTATTATATCATAGTTTTTTCATTTTTTGAAATTTTATGCATAAAATTAAAAAAATCGTTATAAGAAAGTGAATTGTAACATCAAATGTAATAAAATACCAGGTATTTCACCTGATATTTTATTTTGTTGCATTTTTAATTACAATTTATAAACTTGTTTATTTTTCGCTGCCTACAAGTAACGAATCTCCCATTTTAATCATTTCAATGATATCCATTGTGGTTGAAGCAATAGTGTATTCTACTCCTTGTTCTCCAAAACTAATTGTATTATTATTAACTAAGGCAACTATGCCACCCATAATATATATGTCACCATCCACATAACTTGTTACTACGGTTTCTGAGTCCATCAAATATTGTTCAATAATTGTAAAACTACTTTCTCCTTCATATTTCATAATAGCCGTTTTAATATCCGTTCCTTTGATTAATTCTTCTTTTAGTTTTACTCCTTCGGGATAATATGTTGGGTAAGTAATAGCCCTTACATAAGTTTCGACAATATCTTGATAATATTCACGCATACTTGTTAAAGTATGTTCGACATTAAACAATTTATCTTCAACTTCTTTGTTTAATTCAATGTTTTCATAAACAAATCTCGTTAATAAATTATGATTTTCATCATAAACAAAAACTTCTTTAGGATAACCCGTTTTATTATCAAACACAATTTTTTGGGTGCTTGGAGCGGCATTTTCAAATACTTTAGCTTTTATTTCAACAGTTGATGTTTCGTCTTCTTGAACAATTATCGGGTTTTCATCACTTAATAAATCTTTACTAAGAGATTGTAATAAATATGGATATGATGAATTAAGTGGCCAACTACTTTTGACTTTAAAAGTTTTGTTGACACTTGGAACTAAAATTTGAACTCCATCTTCGTTTTTAAGCACAATTTGTTTATCACTTAAGGCCGCATTATCTACCTCAACGCGATAATAATCGGGTTTTTTATAATATACCGTAATTAAGCATTCTTTAGTCCCAGTAGGAAACATAGAGTATAATTTACCTGTCACTTTGTAACTTTCTAAGCTACTAACCGCAGTGGGGAAATCTTTTACCACTCGTTTTCCTCTTTTACATGATGTTAGACTTAATGTTCCTAAACAAATAACTAACATTATTAAAAGTGTTTTAATTGTTTTATTTCTTAAAAGTTTTTTATTCATAAATTCTTCCACCTCAATCAATAAAAGATATGTATTAATGATTCAAGTTATGAATAATTTATTAATTTTTGGTAAAAATACTAATGTATCTAGTTATTGGGAGGTTTTAAAAAATGACAATTGTCAAAAAAGTGGCATATATATTAATGATTATCGGTGCCCTTGTATGGGGAATGATTGGGTTATTTAATTTCAATTTAGTTGCTTTTATCTTCGATAATATTAGTGTTGTCATTTCCCGTATTATTTATACCTTAGTAGGTGTAGCGGGAATTATCGGCATTATCGGCTTATTTTATCAAGATGAGGATTATTAATTTGAGTCTAGAAGATTAAAACACAGTTGTTAAACAACTGTGTTTTTATTATATTTCTTGGTTTTAAGAATTAGAGTATTTTATGATTATCGAAAAGCTATTCTTCATTCTTCTTTTGATAATACTCATATATTTTCATTATCTCTCTCATACAATGACTAATTCCTGATTTAGACATTTCTTTGCCTAAAACATTGGAAGCAAATTCACTTAATTCAGAAAGACTAGAATCTGGATATTCCTTTCTTAAATTAATAGCATCTTGTAACCTATTACTAAGTTTAGGAATAATATTATGTTTTTCAAGATATTCAATCGCTTCTTTTTGTTTATTACAATATTGCATCGACCGATTACCATTAGCAATATCACAGTTGATAGTTCGATTAACATTATTATAATAATCTCTTAAAATCCGGGAGTTTTCAAATTCAAATACCGCCTCGGTTGCTCCTACAAAGGCTAAAAATTTACTTATCTCTTCTGATTTTTTAATATATAGTAAATATTGATTTTTTTTATTAATAAGTGTAGCCATAATATCATTATCTTTTAAGATATTTAAGACTAAAAAGGCCGTTTCAATTTTTTTAAAAATAATTTCTAAATGGTAATTGCTTTTTTTAGGATCGTTGATTGACCCTTTGGCAATAAAACAACCTCTAACGAAAGCACTTCGACAACATTCATTGTCAAATAACTCATCAGTAATCATAAAACTATCTAATGGTAATAAATGATATTCAGCAATTAAATTGTTCAAATCTCCTTGATATCTTAAATAATAATATTTTTGGTTTCTTAAACCATTTTGATTAGTGTAACTTAATTCCCCTTCTAAATGATATTTACGTTTTATAAAAGGAATAATATACCTAATGGTACTATTAATAGGAGTTTTTAAGGTAATGCTCATTCCTCCTTGAGAAATACCTACATCTGCTAGAGAATGTAGAATTCCTGCTATTTGAGCATTATGACAACAAATTAAATTATTGGTACTCAATAGTTCTTTTTTTACTTCACTAGCAAAAGACATTATTTCCTCCTATAATTTTTTAATAATCATATTGGAAGCTGTTGTAGCATCACCAACGGCAGTGGCAATTTGTTTAACTGGGTGATTAATACAATCGCCAATTGCGTATAATCCTTCAACTTGCGTTTGATATTCACTATCTACTTCAACAAACCCTTGACTATTCAAAACTTTTAAATTTTGTAAAAAAGAAGTAGCTGGTAAATATCCTATGTAAATGAAAGCCCCGTCTACGGCTAATTGATATTCTTTATCTAAAGTATTTAGGGTTACACTTTCTAGTTTTATATCACCATTGAATGATTTAACAACCGTATTGGGAATTAATTCAATATTTTTCGTTGCTTTAACTTTATCAATTAAAATAGTTGCCGCTCGATAATTTTCATTACGATGAATTAAGGTTACTTTTTGACAAAGTTTAGCTAAATATAGACTTTCTTCAAAAGCACTATTTCCGCCTCCCACAACTAATACTTCTTGGTTTTGGTATAGTTTACCATCACATATTGCACAAAAACTAATTCCCCGATTCATAAATTTTTGTTCTCCGAGAACGCCTAAAGAACGATTAATTGTTCCTGTTGCGACTAATACTACTTTAGCATATAACTCTTTATGTGACGTTTTCACTATAAAATCTTCTTCTTTAGTGATTTCTAATACTTCATCATAGTAAAAAGGGAGATTAAATTCTTTGATTTGTTCTAACATTGTTAAGGCTAAATCAGCCCCAGTTGTTTTTAAAACTCCTGGATAGTTCTCTACGACAGATGTGGTAATAACTTTTCCCCCAGGAGCACTCTTTTCAATAATGGCAACCTTCACTTTGGCTCTTGCTAAACAAAGGGCCGCAGTTAATCCGGCAGGTCCTGCTCCAATTATTAACACCTCATAAATGTTTTTATTCATTCTTTTGTTCTTCTTTCTTTTTTAACTTTTTTTCTAAAGCTAAACGTTTTTGTTCTTCAATTTCTTTAAATGGGTCTTTATTTTCGTCTTGCCACATCGTACCTTCTTTAAAGAAAACACAAGCTGGTTCTAATCTATATTTAAATACTCGTCGCAAAATAAAGAATAAAATACCTAAGACAAAGAAAATCACCGATGTAAGAAGGGCTATTCGAATATTACCAATCATCAAGGGATCAGTTCGTAATGACTCAATAATAAAACGCACTAACCCGTACCATGTTAAATAAAATGCTACCGCATCCCCTAAATATATTTTTTTACTCTTTCGGCGCACTATCATGTATGTCATCACTCCAATTAAGTTAAGTACACTTTCGAAGTAAAAAGTAGGATAATAATACCCAGTAATGCGTGGAATTCCTAGCGATGCATCAGGGGTTAAATACATATTATCAATGACAAAATTAGGAACTAATAAATGTCTTAAAGTTAATCGTTGGGCAATTAATTGTTCTTCCGTTAAAGGGCCAGTTTCATAACCATTGACCAAGGGACCAAACGCTTCTTGATTGAAAAAATTTCCCCAGCGTCCAATTACTTGAGCAAGCATAAAAAATGGTAAAACAATTTCGATTAATGGCAAAAGTTTTATTTTTTTAATCTTACAAAAAACAATTAAATAAATAATTGTGGCATATATTCCCCCATGTATTGCTAAACCCGAAAGACCATTAGGACCTAAGCCAATTATTTCTAAAAAAGCATCAAAGAAATTATTAGGTAATCCCTCATGTTCAAAAATAATGTAGTAAATTCTAGCTCCTATGACCCCACAAAATAATCCACCAATTAATCCTGTTAATAAATTATCGGAGTCAAAACGAACATATCTAAAAATACGATAGTATGCGATAAGGGTTACCGTTAAAGCCCCAGTTAAAATACAAACCGCATACCAACGAATTTGAATTGTATCTGTAATTTTTAAAAAATAGGGATTAAGGGGGGTTGGGATTTCATGTGTTTTATCTGCTACCGCAAACACACTAGTAAAAATATATCCTAATAATAAACATCCTACAACAATAATACTTGAAAAAATAATTATTTTTTTGTGTTTAGTTATTTTATCCATATAAAACCTCTATTTTGCTTTCTTTTTTAACATTTTCTTTCGAAAATACGGATGTAATAATTTTGATAAGTAATTAGTGATTATCATTCTAAAAATTAAAATTATTGTTAAATATAAAACAAATAACCCATAACTTTTAATTTCAAATCCTGGAATTAATAATGAAACACCAATTGATGAGATAGCTGTTAAAACCAAGATTACTAGTCCAAAACTAGTTATCACCACAAAAGGTATTTTAGAATAAAGTAAATCTCTACCTAAAGTCTCAATAATCGCAAAACCAAAAGCAAATATCAATAATTTGTAAAAATGATCATATTCAAAAAGATCTAAATATCCTTCAAGCGCAACGGTCAACAAAACAATGAATCCAACATAGAATAACAAATTAACAAAAATATTAGGAAATAGTCTATTAACAATACCTATTTTTCTAATTTTTTTTCCTGAACCATTATTACCAGAACCACCTAAACGATTAAGTAATTCTTGTAATTCTTCTGGACTATTAATTTCAATACTATTTAAATCTTTTAACTCTTGTTTTTCTTCTTGAGCCTCATCTTCTTTTTCATCTTGGTCATACATAAGTTAAAATCTCCTTTCTTAGTAACTAACACTCCTAAAATTAAGCCTAAACTATTTAGAAAAATATCTACAATGTCTAAAACGCCTCTTTTAGTTAAGAATTGTAACCATTCTAATATGACAATCAGAGCTATACCTAATAATCCACTAAGAATTTTATTTTGAAAATAGTTAACGAAAATAAAACCTAAAGGAATAAATAAAAGTATATTACCAGTAATGTTTACAAAAACAATTTTATTTTTAAGCAGAAATTGCAACCATTTTGATAAATAAAAATCTTCTATAAATTGGTATTCTTGATATTCTTCTCGAAAAAACAACGTTAGAAATAATAATAAACTATAAATAATTATTAAATCCCACATATGTTTTTTTTCTGTTTTAATAATAGTTTTTCCCATTATGAAGATAAAGCTTAAGAACACCAATATATATAAGTATTTATTTACTTTAGGAAAAAAGATAGCCATAATATTACTAACTATGTCTAATGACCCCGAAAAAAACGTTAATACAATGATTACAATGCTTGGAATTAAAATTTTTATATATTTCATATTATATCACACCTTTTTATTTTATTTGTCATTTGTGTAAATAATTCTGTGATATAAACTTCTGATGCTACTATAAAACTTTTTTTAAATATTGTCCTGTGTAAGATTCTGGGACTTTGGCTACTTGTTCTGGAGTTCCCGTTGCCACAATAGTTCCGCCTCCTTCTCCGCCTTCAGGACCTAAATCAATAAGATAATCTGCCACTTTAATAACATCTAAATTATGTTCAATAATAACAACGGTCGCATTCATATCAACCATTTTTTTAATAATATCAATTAACTTTCTAATATCATCAGTATGAAGACCTGTTGTTGGTTCATCAAGAAAAATAATTGTATTTTCTGTAATTTTTTTATGTAATTCTGAGGCCAATTTTACCCTTTGGGCTTCTCCACCTGAAAGCGTTGTAGCTGGTTGACCAAGTTTTACATAACCTAATCCTACATCTAAAAGGGTCTTTAATTTAGGATAAATTGTAGGTATATTTTCAAAGAAAGCAGTTGCTTCTTCAATAGTCATTTCTAAAACATCAGCAATGCTTTTGTCTTTATATTTTACTTCTAGCGTTTCACGATTATATCTTGTTCCATGGCATGCTTCACAAGGAATATAAACATCTGGTAAAAAGTGCATACTAATTTTAATAACTCCATCGCCACAACACTTTTCACATCTGCCACCTTTTACATTAAAACTAAAACGCCCTTTATTATAACCATGCTTTTTGGCTTCTAATGTTTCCGCAAATAAATCACGAATATTATCGAATACTCCCGTATAGGTTGCTGGATTACTACGTGGAGTTCTCCCAATAGGCGACTGATCAATAACGATTACCTTATCAATATTTTCTGTTCCTTCTATAGAAACGTATTTCCCTACAGGATTTTTACTACGGTATAGTTTCCGCTGCAAACTAGCTGCTAAAATATCATTGACAAGCGTGCTTTTGCCTGATCCTGATACCCCAGTTACAACCGAAATAGTTCCTAAAGGGATGGAAACATCAATATTTTTTAAATTGTTTTCGGTACACCCTTTAACCGTTAAATACTTGCCATTTCCGCTTTTTCTTGTTTTAGGAACTTCAATCTTTTTTCTACCTGATAAATAATCCGCCGTTAAAGTATGGACATTTTTGATAAAATATTCTGGTTCTGCACAAGCAACAAGTTCTCCGCCATGAACCCCTGCTCCTGGGCCAATATCAACAATATAATCACACTCACGCATAATTTCTTCATCATGCTCTACTACCACTAAGGTATTTCCTAAATCACGCATTTCTTTTAATGCTTCTATCAACTTATGATTATCTCTTTGATGTAATCCTATAGATGGTTCATCTAAAACATATAATACACCAGTTAGTTTAGAACCAATTTGGGTCGCAAGTCGAATTCTTTGGGCTTCTCCCCCCGATAAAGTCCCCGCTTTTCTTGATAAGGTTAGGTATTCTAACCCTACATTTTTTAAGAATACTAAACGAGCTTTAATTTCTTTTAAAATTAGTTCAGCAATTTGAGTTTCAATTTGATTTAGTTTTAAATTGTTAAGAAATTCTAAAGCTTCTAAAATACTCATTTCTGTAAAATCATGAATATTTTTACCATTAATTAAAACCGCTAAAACATATGGTGATAATCGGCGTCCTTCACAATCCGGACAAGTTTTATCATTCATATAAGACCCATAATATTCTCTTTGAAAACTTGATGAAGTTTCTTGGTAGCGTCTTAAGATTAAATCAGCGATTCCTTCAATAACTTTATTCTTATACATACTAATTCCACCGCTACTATGGATTTCATATTTAATAGGTTCTTTGGAACCATGCATAATAATTTCTTTTTGTTCATCAGTTAAATCTTTATATGGTTTAAAAAGATCAATGTGGTAATGTTCAAATAATTTTTTATACATTTGCCATTCGATATTTTCCGTAAAAATAGTATTTTTTAAATACCTAATAGCCCCATCAGCAATACTTAAATTTTCATCTGTAATTAACAAATCAGGATCAATAACCGAGATACTGCCAATTCCTTTACAAGTCGGACAAGCTCCAAGTGGAGAATTAAAGGAAAACAATGATGGTTCAAGTTTACCAACTGTAAAACCACATTGAGGACAACAATAATGTTCACTAAAAAAAATACGTTCTCCATTTATTTCCACAAATAGCTTTCCCTCAGATAAACCAGCGGCCGTTTCGATTGATTCATATAATCTTGAACGATTTTCACTTCTTAGTTTTAAACGATCAACCACCACCATAATATTGTGTTTTTTATTTTTTTCTAGTTTTATTTCTTCATCTAATTCTCGTATTTCTCCATCTACTAAAACTTTGGAATACCCATCTTTTCGTAAAGTTTCAAAAGTTCCTTCAAAAGTTCCTTTACGTTCTTCAACAATAGGAGCTAACACAATAATGATACTCTCCGTTTCATATGTAAAAACTTTATCGACCATTTCCTCATAAGTTTGACTGCTAATTTCAATATTGTGTACTGGACATGTTGGGTGCCCAATTCTCGCATATAATAAACGTAAGTAATCATAAATTTCAGTAACTGTTCCCACCGTAGAACGCGGATTTCGACTAGTTGTTTTTTGATCTATTGAAATAGCTGGCGATAAACCTTCAATAGAATCTACATCTGGTTTATCAACATTACCCAAAAACTGACGGGCATATGCCGATAAACTTTCCACATATCTTCTTTGACCTTCAGCATAAATTGTTTCAAAAGCTAGTGATGATTTACCTGATCCCGATACTCCTGTCATAACAGTCATTTTCCCTCGAGGAATAATAACATCAATACTTTTTAAATTATTTTCTCTTGCTCCACGAACAATCAATAATTCATTTTTATTACCAGTTGGATATTTTATTTGTTCCATTGTAAATCAGTCAAGTAGATAACTTATTTATCTACCTTTCTCCTTTCATTTTATCTAAAATACCATAATATTTTACTTTTTAAACATTTCATCCAATGACTTATTATAACACATTTTTATTTGATACTTAAATTATATGCCCTTTTTTATTATATAAAGAAAAGGAGGAAATTCCTCCTAGTCAATTGCTTCATATGCTTTTTTGGCTAAATCATAGTAATCTTTATATCCTGAAAGAGTAGCACTAGTAACGACATCGCCAATTTTTACAAATCCATTTTCTTTTGTTATCTCTCCACTTAAGTTAGTCCCCACTACCGCATTAGAAAAATATTGGATATTTTTAGCCCATCCTGTATCCCCAGTTGTCCAATATAAACTAGAGCTTTTAAAGAAAGACCCTTGAGGATTTAAATCAGTAGTTTCTATTTTTTTCCCATCTTTATCACATACAAAAGCTTTTCCCATTTTTAGTTGCTCGACATACCATTTAGCATGTTCTTCTTCTTTTAGATATTGATGTAAATCATTTATCCCCTCACTAGAATATTTAATTAATTGTTTAGTGGAAGTAGCATTTTGTAGTTCATCATCAGTATAAGCTACACCAGTAAATATTTTATCACCAATTTTAAGATATTTAGCATAGCGGTAATTATTACTAGTTTTTAATTCTGTTCCATTTTCATAAGTCACAACATCACGCAAAACATCAGTTTTCGTTTCTTGAGCCCAAACAATTGGCATAAAAGCCTCATCTATATCAATGTGAACTACTAAATCATCGGCTTTAGTTACCGTAATAAATCCTACATAATCGTAATAAACAATACCATATGCGGTTGAAGATTTAAAGGTGTCTTTAATTTTATCTAAAGTATCATCTAAGTTTTCTTTATTTTTATCACATGATGTCATTATAAACAAACTAAACAATAAACCTATTAATAAAAAAATTCTTTTCATTTTGATATTTTTATTCATAATATTATTCTCCTTCTATTTTTATATTAATATTATTACCAAGTTAATTTACGATATACTACAAGATTTTTAAAAAATTAAAACATTAGGAAAACCTAATGTCTTATATTAGTTCAAATAAAGATATTTAAATGCGTTTTGATGTTGATTGTATACTTCAATAAGATTATCTTTAGTAAGTAAACTATTTTCATATAAATAATTTAAATCGTAAAATTCACCATCTTTATAAGCCTTAAGAAGATACCGTGGAGCAGTAATAAAATCTAAATTATCTATTTCTAAGTGATTTAATTCCTTATCGGAAGCCAATAAACTACTATTCATCACTACTATTTTATAATTATTATATGTTCCATAATAATTACTAATTGTAGTAGAATAATATATTTCTTTTTCATCTTTAGAAAGATATTGGCTAATGTATTCACTAGTTATTTCATGTTCTATTTGGAGACCTAGTTGGGATTTTGTTTCTTGATATAGGCTAGGGTGATTTTGGATAAAATGCTCTTGAATATTTGGATAATAAACTTCATCTATCCATTCAGAATCTAAGATTCCCATTTTTTTGCTTTTTAGATAATTATTAAAAGGCATTATTTTGGCTTGACTTTCATTATATAATACTATTTTAATATCTTGACTAGGATATCCAAAAACATATTGTTTATATTTAATCACACTTTCTTCAGTTACTGATGAAAAAGGATAGGTGTAACCTATTATATAAACATCATCATATTGCCCATAGAAATATATTGGAGCATTTTTCGCATCATCAGATAAAATCTGGTCTCTAATTTCTTGTTCTTTCTCTTTACTTAATTCCGCAACGTAACCACCATTTCTTTGACACGCTGAGAAAGAAAAGAGCAATCCTAAAAACATTGTAAAAATAATTATTTTTTTAATCATTGTCATCCTCCCTCAATATTATTTCCATTTACGATTCTTTTTAAACCAATCACTATCTTTTAAAATGGTATTGGAATAGGAACAATTAACTTCTACCCCTGCTAGAGTAGATAAAATAACAATATTACCATTTAATGAGGTATACCCTTTATCACTATCATCAATAACACTAGTTACATATACTTGTTCAGTATAATTACAAATTCTAGAAATAAAATCTTGAGCAGGAAACATCTTATTAGGATTATCTGTATATTCATCACTTCCAGCACAGCAACAAATACAAATTATTTTAGGTTGAATGACTTCTAATAAGGCAGTTGAAGTTGCCGTAAAAGACCCATGATGACCTGCTTTAAAAACTTCTACCGCTGGTAAATCATTATGCTCAAGTAATTTTTTTTCGCCTTCTTCTTCTAAATCACCGGTAAATAAAAAGTGTCTATCCCCTTGATGTAACATTACACATACCGAATAATTATTTTCATTATTAGTTGGGTTTTCATAGTAGTAATTATATAAAATTTCTAGTTCAATCCCTTCACTAATTTCGTAAATTCGTTTCGCGCCATTTTCATTATTGTAACATTCTAAAGCCGTATAATGGGTTGCTCCTTCATTAATTTCAGCATCACGTTTTTTTACATAGTTTTGATATACTTTACTAGTTGCATTAGTCATTGGGAAATCAATAATCACTTCACAAACATATTGTTCAAAAATACCCATCTCACTCGAAGTTCCCACAAACCCCGCAATATGATCTTGATGAGCATGAGTTGCGATAACATACTCCAAAGTATTATCTGTTATATATTGATTTAAATAAGCCCCAATATCATCAGCACTATTACCTCTTGAACCAGCATCAATCAAGATATCTGTATCTCCTGCTTTAATATACACAGCATCTCCAGTATATTTATTACCCAATTCTAAAAAATGAATTGATAATTCCCCACTAACAATATCTGCTTGTTCATCTTGATGATGAAAATATTCGTTAAAATATGGTTTTCCAAAATACCAAATTATGCTAACTAAAATAACAATAATTAATGCTATAATGATTTGACTAAATTTTAATGTTTGTTTTTTCTTTCTTTTGGCCATATATATTACCTTTCTTCAAATACATTCGTTGTCACAAAATCTACCCCACATTCAATCACTCTTTGTAAATCGTCGGTGCTATCAACGGTCCAACAATTAACAATTAACCCTTTTTCATGGAAACGATTAACTAGTTCTTTAGTTACTAAATCATGTCTAATATCTAAATCTATTTGGTTTTCTAAGCAAATTTCGACATTTTTTTCACTAAAAAACATTCCTACTAAAAATTGAACTTTATAATCAGGATATTTCTTACGGATATATAATACAATATCCATAGTATAACAAATAATTATACTTTGATCATACATTTCTTCTCCTTTTAAAATATTCATTAATTCATCAATTTTTTCCGTTGTAAATCCCCATTTAATATCAATTATTGGAACTTTTTTATAATGCTTACATATCCTAAAATATTCTAATGGTGAGGCTATTTGATAATCATAGGTATGATAATTAAGTTTTTGATGAAGTTTAATGGTCGGTACTTCTTCTTTTGTTAAATCTCTAGTATAGCGATTTATTCCTGCTAACCGATTTAAATCATCGTCATGATAAATAATCATATGACCATCTTTTAATAATGTTATATCCGCCTCAATTCCATAATATTTTCCACATCCTGCCACGATAAAGCTTTCAATAGTATTTTCTAGTTCTTTACGTGGACACCCGCGATGAGCTATAAATCTCATAAATACCTTCTCCTTTTATTCCATTATACGCTTTTTTTTAATATTTTTCAAAGTAAAAAATAAGGTTTCAAAAAGGATTTACAAATTACTGTAAATCCTTATATTCTTAGTATTAAGACTTCTTGAATTTCTTGTAAATTTATTGAAACATTTTCACCATTTTGTTTGATTAATAGTTTTTCATCATCTTTATAGAAGGGGATCCCCTCAAAGTGTTGGGATATCGTTACAATATCACATATTACTGGTTTAGCAATTTGATAAAGATCAACCACACTATCTAATTTATTTAAAATTTCCGCATCTACTTCTTTATTTATGACAACTTCTTCAACTTCTTCATGTTTATCATCTACGGGTGGTTTTTCTTTTTTAATCGTATCATATCTACTATCATAAACCGTTCTTCCTTGAGGAAGGCCTTTTGTTGTAACTGTCTCAATAAACATTAATGGATCAGAATTTAACATTTTATCACCTATCATATTATATGATAGATTATTGATTTTTATTATAAATAATTATTAAACCATCAATTAACAAGTTTGGCTCATAAACATATTCAAGATTTAAAATATCTTTGATTACTTCCGCAAGTCCTCCAGTTAAAATGACCTTAGCTTCTCCTAACTCATTTTTAATTCTTTGAACCATACCTTCAATCATTGATGCCGCCCCGTATAAACTACCGCTTTGAATACAAGTTGTGGTATCACGCCCAATAACCTTTTTCGGTACTTCTAAATTAACTTGTGAAAGTTTGGCAGCTGATGAAAAAAGACTATTTAGTGAACTTTGAATTCCTGGGGCAATAGCTCCACCTAGAATTTCGCCTTTTCCGGTTACTACGACAAATTTAGTAGCCGTTCCTAAATCTACCACAATTAAATTTTCTGGATATTTATTGTATCCCGCAACTGCTCCAACCAAAAGGTCTGCTCCAAGTTGTTTGGGGTTTTCAATTTTAATATTTAATCCGCTCTTAACTCCTTGACTAACAAATAATGGTTTCAAATGAAAATATTTTTCAAATACTCCCTTCATTACCTTATCAAGACCTGGTACAACCGATGAAATAATTACTCCTTTAATATTTTGAGGATTATATCCCCTACCTTTAAGGGTTTCTAAAAATTTAATTGCATATTCATCTTCAGTAATCATCACATTGGTCGCATAACGATAAATATCTTTAATTTGTTTATTATCAGTAATACCCATAACAATGTGAGTATTACCTATATCTAAGCATAATAACATATTAACTCCTATTTATTTTTAATGTGTACATCTAATTGGTTATATGGTATTTCGATATTGGCACTATCAAAGCTCTTCTTAATGCTTTCCATCATATCAAAATATACCCCCCAGTAATGTTCATTCTTCGTCCATACTTTAGTAGATATATTAATTTTACTTTCCCCATGACTAGCAACACGAACAAATGGCCGCGGATCAAGTAAAATATTTGGTGTCTTCTCAATAACATTATAAATAACTTTTTGAGCTTTTTCAAAATCTTCATCATATCTAATCGAGAAAGTTAAGTCAACACGGCGTAATTCTTTCTTAGAATAATTAACCATTGTCCCATTAGAAAGTGAGCCATTAGGAATAAAAACAACTTTATTATCCGGAGTAACTATTTGGGTGTAAAAAATGCCGATTTCTTCAACCGTTCCACCTTCTCCTTGTGCTTCAATATAATCACCAATTCCAAATGGACGCATAACTAAAATAACTATACCGCCAGCAAAATTACTCAATGTTCCATTAACTGCTAGTCCAACACCAACTCCTAAAGAACCTACAACGGTCCCAATTCCTGCTGTATCAATACCTACAAATCCTAAAAAACAAAGAATAGCTAAGCTCTTTAATCCATAACGAATCACTTTATAACCTAAAACCGTAATTGTTTTATCTCGTTTTTTATTTTCCATCTGTTTCTTAAAACGTTTGGCAATAGCATTTATAATTTTACAAACAATAAATAAAACAATTAATCCGAAAACTAATTTTAATCCTTCTGTTGAAAGCCATGTAGCAACTTCTTGAATTAATTCTGTAAATGAAAATGTGGTTGTTTCTGCTACCTCACCCTTGTTGGTTGCAACTTCTGCGAATAATAAACCTCTTAATAACATTTAATTTTACACCTACCTTCTGGGTAATTATATCATTTTCAAATATCTTTGTCACCCAAACAATCTCATATCAATATTTTTACTTAGTATTCGATAATTCCCTTAAATATTTATCTACTTGTTTATGATTATGAAAAATAATAAATTTATTAGGATACTTTTTTTGTAAATTTCGAAAATACTTCTTTCTTTTGTGAGTTCGACTTCTAAATAAAATCCAATTAATAAACTCCCAATCTAGTGTTTCGGCACACCCTTTTGCCATATCATCTCGTGAGGTATATTGATATTTTTTATATCGACGATAGGCATTACGAATACAAGTAAAACGATTAAAATCAAAATAAAATAACAGATCACATTCAGCAAAACGAATAGGTGCCGCATTTTTGTAATTACCATCTATTACCCACGAATCATTAGTTAAAAACTCTTTGATTTGAACATCCATTACTTCATCAGGAATAATTTGCCAATTAGGACCAAAATGAATAGTATCTAAATGAAGGATAGGAGCATTATAATGTTTAGCTAATGCTTTGGAAAAAGTTGATTTTCCACTTGCTGAAAAACCACAAACTTGAATTTTCAAGGGCTAACACCTCCATCTCAATTAAGACATTATAACATATTTTTAAAATTAAAACAAAGAAAATGTATGTCAAATACGATTTCAACAAATAATACTTTTGGAGGTATTATATGGAAAATAAAAACTTTTACGCTTTAAGTCCCCTGTTTGATGACTTATTTGATTTCCCTTTTCTTGAAAGAAAACACGAACATCATTATACTATGAAAACCGATATTGAAGAAAATGATACTAATTACTTATTATCTATCGATGTTCCTGGTTTAAAAAAAGAAGATATTGAAATTTCTTTAGATGATGGCTATTTAGTAGTTAAAGCCAATATTAAAAAAGCTCCTCATGAAAACCAAAATACCTATCTTCGAAAAGAACGTTTTTTTGGTACTTATACAAGAAGTTTTTATGTAGGTAGTTTTAATTTAGATTGTATTGAAGCAGGGCTTCATGATGGAGTGTTATATATTAGTATTCCCAAAGAATGTTGTAAAAAAGAAAATAAAAAAGTTATTCAAATCAAATAAAACTTAAAAAGAGTTTAAAATATTAAAACACACACATTTTTCCGAAAATTATCCTCGGAATTAAGGTGTGTGTTTTTATATTTGGTAGAAAAGAAATTTTAGATTACATTCTAAACTTCATCCATTTTTTCTTTTTTGTCACTTTATTTTATTTCTATTAAACAATATTCTTTGCGGCCTAAACCAATTGTTTCTCCTGCTTCAATTGTATGAATTCCATTACGTGATGTCACTCTTTCTAAAAAGTGTTCTTTACCAGGATCATTAGAATTATATATTAAATCTATACATGCTTGATCAATAGAAACGGGATCTAATGAGGCTAAAATCCCCATATCTTTTATACATGGATCTTCTGCTACACTACAACAATCACAATCAACTGACATATTACACATAATATTAATATAGGCAATATTCCCTTTAAATAAGTCAACAACTGATAACGCAGAGTCAGCCATTGCTTCTAAAAAATCATTTTGTTGTGCAATATTGGACCATAAAATATTTTGATCAATTACTTTACCAGCTGAATGAATATAACATTTACCCGCCGTTGAAGCACACCCAATAGATAATTGTTTAATGGCTCCGCCATAACCTCCCATTGGATGGCCTTTAAAATGGGAAATTACAAGCATTGAATCATAAGTTTGAATATTTCTGCCAACATAGTTTTTTTGAATTTGTATACCGTTAGGAATTGATAATATCAAATCATCTCCTCCCGCATCCATAATATCTACATTAAAGTATTTTGTCCATCCATGATAATCCATTAGAGCTTTATGTTTGAGGGTTTCATTTCTTTCTCCACCATAAGCTGTGTTACATTCTACAATCGTCCCTTTTACTTTTTCAACAAGAGGTTTTAGAAATTCTGGACGTAAAAAGTTCTGATTTCCTTTTTCTCCAGAATGTACTTTAACCGCAACCTTCCCTTTTAATTCAAAATCTAGGCATTCAAATATTTTAATTAAATTATCTTTAGTAATTTCTTTAATAAAATAAACTTTACTCTTTTCCATAATTAAACTCCCATTTTAAAATTTTATTAATCCATCTATAATAAACTTACTTTCCCTCTAAGACTCCAACAATAACTACTAAGTCTTTTTTGTCATTATAGCACACTTACATTTTTTTGTCTATTTTAATTATTTGAAATGATAAATAATTAAATAAAAAGTAGAAACTAATAGCTGAGTTCCTACTTATTTTTGATATTATTATTACTACTAAAAACAATCAAAATAGTATAAAAATTTTTTACTAATTATGTCTTGCCCAAGTTTTAGGACTAAATAGAACTAAAAGGGGAAATAATTCAAGTCGTCCTGCTATCATTTCTAGTGATAAAATAAATTTCGAAAATGATGAAAAGACAGAATATGATCCATATGGTCCGACCGCATTAAGACCTGGTCCAACATTACTAATACATGATAAAGAAGCAGTAATATTCGTAACAAAATCATTTCCATCAAGGGATATAATTAACGCACAAATTAAGAAAATCATTATATATAAAACAAAGAAATTTTGAATTATTTCAACTATTTTGTTATTAACGGGTTTTTTATCAATACATAATACTTCTACTTTTCGAGGATTAACAACATTTTTGATTTTTTTAATCATCGATTTTACTAAAACATTAATACGCGTAATTTTTAATCCTCCTGCCGTTGAGCCTGCACAAGCACCAAAGAACATTAAAATAAAAATTAAAACTTGGGAAAAAACTGGCCATCCACCTACTTTAATCATTCCATCAACAACTTCATATGTGGAATATCCCGTACTCGCATACCCCGTTGTAGAAATAATTGAGGCAACTTGGAAAAGAGCGTGTCTAAATGTTTCTTCAATATTACCATATATTTGAAAAGTATTAATACAAAGTAAGGCCACCGCAATAGCAACAATTGATAAATACCACTTTAGTTCTTCGTTTTTTAAAACTTCTTTAATATTGCCAATTAAGATTAAATAATATAATGAAAAATTAACACCAAAGATTAGCATGAATACCGCAATAACATATTGTGAATAAGGAGCATAAAATTCTAAACTTTGAGGATCCATAGAAAAGCCACCAGTACCAGCTGTCCCAAGAGTGTAAATAATACTATTGAAAGCCGTCATTTGAGCATCAGGACCTAACCATAAAAATAAAAATTGAATAATTGTTAAAACAACATATATTAAATATAAAATTCTTGATGTAACTCTCATTTTTGATACAAGTTTTCCAACTTGAGGTCCTGGCGATTCGGCTCTTAAAATATGCATCGATGAACCATCCTTACTTTCAGGAATAATAGCCAAGATGAATACTAAAACTCCCATCCCCCCAATCCAGTGTGAAAAACTTCGCCAAAATAGAATACTATGACTTAGAGCAGTAACATCGGTTACAACACTAGCTCCCGTTGTGGTGAAACCCGAAACTATTTCAAAGAAAGCATCAAAGAAATTGGAAATTTCTCCTGAAATCATAAATGGTATACACCCAAAAAGAGATAATAATAACCAAGATAAGCCAGCAATAATTAAACCTTCGCGAGCTACAATATTAGTATTGTTAGGTTTTTTTAAATTAAATAAGAAACCAAATATTAAAAGTAATCCGATCGGAATAATAAAGGCTAAATAATTTAATAATCCTTCTTGGTATATTACACTAACAATTAAGGGTAAAACCATTAATCCCGCAATTAAAATCATTAATTTACCTAAAATATTTCTAATAATCGCGTAATTCATACTTTACTCCAAAATATCATCTAATTCGTCAAGATATGGATTAGTTGTCACAACAATAACACTATCATTAGCTTTAATCATATTTTCCCCACTTGGAATAATAACCTCACCATCTCTTATGATTCCCGCAAGCAAAACCTTTTTCTTAAGTTTTAAATCTTTCAAACAAATATTTAAAGCCTTACTTTTTTCATTAGCTTTAAATTCTAATGCCTCCACTTGGTTATTTACTAATTTATATAATGTTATAACATTATTCCCACGAGAATTATTAGTAGCCCGAATATAACTTACAATACGGGATGCAGTTATCTCCTTAGGCGAAATGGTACTTACCATACTAATTGATTCCATCAATCCAATGAGTGAAGTTTTATTAATTTTAGTTATAATTTTATGAACATTTTGTTTGTATGCATACATTGAAACAATAATATTTTCTTCATCCATACCTGTTAAACAAATAATGGCATCACTATCATTTAAACCTTCTTCAGTTAAAACTCTTTGATCTGATCCATTTCCATGAATTATTGTGGCATTGGGTAATAATTGACTAAGTTCTAAACAACGGTTATAATCTTTTTCAATTATCTTTACTTGATATTTACTTTTTAACAATTCATTTCCTAAGTATACCGCAATTTTACCGCCACCAATAATCATAATATTTTTAATTTTTGATTCAATCAATCCAAGTTTATTTAAAAACTGTTTAGCACTTGAACGACTTGCGGTAATATGGATTTTATCCTTCGCTTGAAAAGTAAAACTTCCAGTTGGAATAAACACCTCTTCATTTCTTTGAACAGCACAAACTAAAACTTTTACTTGGTATTTTTGATGAATAGAAGCAAGCGTTTGACCTATTAATGGACTATTTTCAGGAATATATAACTCCACTAAGTCAACATTCCCTTTAGCAAAAGTATCAACTCGAATGGCTTCGGGGAAGTTAACGATTCTCATAATTTCTAAAGCAGCTTCTTTTTCAGGATTAATAGTCATTGTTATCCCAAAATCACGTTTCATTAAATTAATTTGATTATTATATTCATAGCTACGAATTCTAGCAACTGTTGATTTTGCTCCTAATTTTTTAGCAATCATACAAGATAAAACGTTAGTTTCATCACTAGATGTAGCGGCAACAACTAAATCAGCTTTTTCTACTCCCGCACCACTTTGAATTTCATAACTTGCACCATTCCCACAAATCCCCATAACATCATATTGGTTAACTATTTCTTCAACAACACTAGCATTTTTATCAATAACTACTACTTCATGTCCTTCTTGACAGGTATGTTCTACAATAGCACGTCCTACTTTTCCATCACCAATTACTACTATTTTCACACTTACCACCTCTATTTTTTCACTATATTTTAACATTTTACATACATTTAGTCAACAAATGATACCCCGTTATTTTTTATTTTGTGTTTATTTTATACAAGTGCCTTCATTTCGTTGACAAGGTTATTGTTTCGTTGATATACCTTTCATTCCACGTTTGAACT
>CAYLLO010000019.1:0-24732 GCA_964384805.1 uncultured Staphylococcaceae bacterium
TTACCCCAACTAATTCTATAGGATTTTTACAAACCCCAACTGATTCTATCTAGTCTTATTCTGATGCTATACTTTTAGAAGTATAACTAGAACTAATTATATCTAATTATTGTTCAACAATTGTTGTATTATCAACTGTTATTCCATTGATATTAATTACTAATTTTGCAGTTGCAGTTGGAGTTGGAGCATCACTGTCAATCCATACTGGATTTACGTTATCAGCAACAACATCAACAATATTTACATTACTAACATTTACTGTTGCCCATTCTAGTTTAACTAAAATTGCTGACTTTTTAGTTGATTTAAATTTAGTTCCTGTAACTGATAATTTAGTTTCGGCTGTATCATGTTGATCTTTTCCATAATCTACAGTGTACTCAGAATCCATTTTAATTCCACGTGTTCCATTGATTTCTCCACCATTAATAGTTACATCAGCATAAGCACAAATCCATATTGCATAGTGTTCTGCTGTATCTCTATATCCATTAATAGTAGTGTTATTAACAACGGCTTTTTCACAGAAAGTAACTGGATGTTCTATAATACAATCTGTTAATGTTACATCAGTATAGAATTCTATATTATATGTATTCCAAGTAGTTCCACACCAAGCACTTTTATCTAAGGTAATATTAGAGAAATTCATAACAGCATCTGGATTAATAGTTCTAAATGTTACATATGAACCATTATATGAAGCACTTGCACATGTAATATTTAAGGTAACATCTTTAGTAAGACCTGAGATATTTACTTCTTTTGTGTTAGCTGAACCAATTCCAGTTGTTAAATTACAATCTATAGAGTTAACTAAAACAACATTAATTTCTTCTAAATCACTATATAATACAGCTAATAATTCAGTTTCATTAGTTACATATGTAGTACCATCGACAGTTAAAGAACGATAAATTCTACCAGCAAAACCATTAGCAATTGGTGCTTTAGCATTGATATTAGTTAAAGTAACAGTTGAATCTACACTAGAGTTTTTAATTAATGTGTTAGAATATACAGTACCAACAAAACTTCCTGCTTTAGCATTGTCATTTTTTCTATCTTCAGCACATTTAATAGTTGAATTACCTAATACTTGACATTTTTCAATTGTAGTTTCAATATATGTATGTCCAATTAATCCACCACAAGATGAATCATCTGTTGAAATATTTGTATTTTCAATTTTACAGTTTTTAAAAGTTAAACTTCCAGTTGCTCCATTTACAGGTTCTGCTGCAAATCCTACAAATCCACCAGCATATTTATACCCTTTAATATTAGAATTAGTAATATTACAATTTTCAATTAAATATGTTCCACCACCACTTGAATTCATAATACCAATTAGCACACCAGCATAATTTGTTCCAGTTGTTTCAATATTAGCACTGTCAAAGTTTACATTTTTAACTGTTACATCTTTGGCAGGGAAATTGTCAAATAATGGAGCAGATAAATTTTTTAATGTATATCCATTACCAATAATTGTAAATCCTGGATGATTTGTACTTCCATTTAAGGCTGTCCAATTACTCATATCAATGTCATTTACAAGAACAACATATCTTGCTGCTTGAGCACCACCTGGATTTCCTGGATTATCTAAGGCTACTTTTAAATCATTAGCGTTAGCTATGTATTTAACATTTTCATCGGTAGGTTCAGTATCGGCATTTCCTTGAACTGCTTCTACTTTATAAGCAAATTTAACTTCTTTTTCTTGATAATCATTTTCTGTTCCTTCTGGTAATTCAATTTCTACAGTAATTTCTTGATCACCAGAATCAACTGCTAATGTTTCATAATCAGTTACTTTAGTTGTACCATCATATGGTGTTCCATTAATAGTTACTTTTAAAGCTTCAAATAATCCATTATTTTCTTCACATACAATAATAGTACGATATTTTACACTAATACTACTATTATTTTTTACAACAATTGTAAATTTAACAGCATCTCCTGGAACTACATTATTTAATGTTACAGTTCCATCTTCTTTAAAAGATACTAATCCCCCAAACATATGGTTTAGACCTTGTTCGTATTCAGTCTTTAATGCTTTAGTATAAATACTGCCTTCATCTACACTTGCGACTACATCTACTTTACCTGAAGTAATAGCTACATCAACTTTACTTTCAGATGTAAATAACGCATATGTTGCCCCAGCAATTATACTTACACAAAGTACAATTGTTAACATTGCTGAAACAACAACATTTCTTTTTAAAACGTTCTTTTTCATTTTCTTTTTTCCTTTCTTCTTAGTTTATAAACGTACACGTTTATATACTATTAAAAAACAATTTAATACTTAAAATTTTTAGTTAAAAAAATAAAATTATTTGCATTTTTATGCTTATTATAGTATAATAAGAGTAGTACACAAAGGTGTACCTTTATAAAATGTTGTCATCTATTTTAGATGATTTTTTTATTATGAGATAATCAAATTTTTTTATAAATAAAAATAGGAGGCAATTTTATGTCTCCTATTATCGTTTTTAGTTATATATTATACTACACCTTGGGCTTTCATAGCTTCTGCTACTTTTATGAATCCCGCAATATTGGCTCCTGCAACTAAATCATCACCAAGATTATATTCGTGGGCTGCTTGAATTGAGCTTTCAAAAATATTTTTCATTATACTATAAAGTTTGGCATCTACTTCTTCAGAGCTCCAACTATAGCGCATTGAATTTTGACTCATTTCAAGTCCTGATACCGCAACACCTCCTGCATTTACTGCTTTAGATGGTGCAACAATTACTCCTCTCGCTTTTAGATAAGCCATTGCTTCATTAGTGGTTGGCATATTAGAAACTTCTACATAATATTTAATACCATTCTCAACTATTTGTTTAGCTTCCGTTAAGTCTACTTCATTTTGAGTTGCGCAAGGCATTAAAATATCTGCTTTAACTCCCCAAGGTTTTTGATTGGGATAAAAGGTTACCCCAAATCTATCCGCATAGTCTTGAACTCTATTTCGGCATGATGCACGCATTTCAAGTAGATAATCAACTTTTTCCGGTGTATTAATACCATCTGGATCATAAATATAGCCATCTGGACCTGATATTGTTACTACTTTTCCTCCAAGTTCATTAACTTTTTTTATAGTTCCCCAAGCTACATTTCCAAACCCTGATATAACAAAAGTTTTACCTTTTATTTCATCTTTAAAATATTTAAGCATCTCAACTGTATAATATACCGCACCATACCCAGTTGCTTCAGGTCTAATTAAAGACCCACCATATGGTAATCCTTTACCAGTAAACACACCGGTAAATTCATTACGTAATCTTTTATATTGTCCAAATAAGTAACCAACTTCTCTAGCTCCTACTCCAATATCCCCTGCTGGAACATCGGTATCGGCCCCAATATGACGGTAAAGTTCAGTCATGAAACTTTGACAAAAGCGCATTACTTCAGAGTCACTTTTGCCTTGAGGATCAAAATCTGCTCCTCCTTTTCCTCCTCCCATTGGAAGAGTTGTTAGGGAATTTTTAAATGTTTGTTCAAATCCTAAAAATTTAATAATTCCTTCATATACAGATGGGTGGAAACGAAGTCCTCCTTTATATGGTCCAATAGCACTATTAAATTGTACGCGGAAACCACGATTAACTTGAACACGTCCTTGATCATCAACCCATGGAATACGAAATTTTATTATTCGTTCTGGTTCAACCATTCTTTCGATTACTCCTAAAGTAATGTATTCAGGGTGTTTTTCAATGACTGGTTCTAATGAGATTAAAACTTCTTCAACTGCTTGGTGAAACTCCAATTCTCCTGGGTTTCTTTTAATCACTCGTTCCATTAATTCATTAAGATATTGATTTTTAAAACTCATTTCCTTTTAGCCTTCTTTCTATCTGTCCATTATTTTTGATAACTCCATTCTACTTGATAGTTATCCGGATTCCAACCTGGATTCCAACCACTTGGAAGTTCTTGAGCCTCACAATAAATACTGATATTACTACATCCTATAAATACTCCATATGCCATTGTTTGGACACTACTTGGAATAATCATCTTTGTTAATCCTGTGCATTCATAAAATGTTCCCTCATTAATTGTTGTTACACTAGTTGGAATATTAATGGTTGTAAGTGAAACACATCCGGAAAATGAACCACGATCTAAAACTTTTACCGTTTCAGGAAGATTAATATCGGTTAAACTAGCACATTGCCAGAAAGCGTAATCCTCAATAATTTCGACTTTTCCCTTTTCCTCAAATGTAACTTCTTTTAAAGCTGAACAATTACTGAATGAATAAGATTCAATTTTTTTAACATTTTTAGGAATCACAATTTTTTTCAAACTTGCGCAATTGGCGAAAGAACGATCTTCAATTTTTTCAATACTTGTAGGGAAAATAATACTTTCTAATTTTGTGCATCCTTCAAAAGTACTAGTTTTAATGTATTTAATTCCTGATGGAAGGTTAGCATTTTTTAAAGAACGACATAAATGAAACGCTTGTTCACCAATACTTGTCACACTATCAGGTATTACAATACTAGTCAATTCTTCACATAATTGAAAAGCTTTTTCACCCAAGGTTGATAAGCCACTAGGAAGATTGATTTCTGTTAATTTCTTACAACTTGCGAACGTACTTTCTTCTATATACTTAACTTGACTATCTTTATCAAAAATAACATTTTTTAAATTATCACAAAGACTAAAAGCATTTTTACCTATTTTAGTAACACTAGCAGGGATATAAATACTTTCTAAAAGATCATTATTATAAAAAGCTTCTTCACTAATTTCTTTGATTGGTAATAATTTGTAATTATTGGGGATAACTACATCTGGGTCTACACATGAACCCATGCCAGTAACAATATAATATTTTTGATCTGAACTCAAAGTAAATTCTAAATTAGTTGTTAATTTAGAATTACCACATCTTGTACAAACACGATTAACATAATTATGTCCTAAAGCAGGAATTGTCTCCCGTGTAGTCGTATACAAACAAGCACATTGGTAATATCTAACTCCTGCTGTTGTACAAGTAGGAGCAACATATACTTCAGTTAGGGCATGCTCATGTGATTGAGTTTGTGTCACACAAGAAGTAAAAAATAATCCTAATAATCCTATGCTTAAGGCTAAAAAAACTTTCTTCATAATCTTTTCTCCATTTTGTCTTTATCTATAAACTATATTAATTATAACATTTAAGTTTTTTTTATACAACCAATTTGTTTACATTATTCCATTTTATCAAATAATATCGATATTCTTTTGTATACTAAAAAAGTAATTAATGATGTAATAGTAGCTAATACCAAATTGAATATTCCGGCTCCAAAAACTAAATACATTATCATATAATTATTTTCATTAATTCCTGGTATAATAGAGCAAGCACCTACAAAAATAGATAAATCACCATTCATAAAGAATTCAATATAAAAGGGAACCAATACTAACCAATTGGCGATAATAGCAGTTAAAACCCAAGCAATAGTACTAATAATTAAACTTAAAATAGCATTTTTTTTGGTTTTTTGATGTTTATACATTAAAGAAGAAATAAGTACCACTATTACTCCAATAATAATATCCGCTAGTTCACCTACTAAAGCTGTTTCCGTACCTTCAATAAATAATTTCAAAACTGTTTTTATAACTATTACGACACATCCACCAATAGGTCCTATCACAAATCCCCCAATAATTGCTGGCAAATTAGAAAACTGAATTTTTAAAAAACTTGGAAAAATAAATGGTAGTGGAAAAGAAAACATTGGTAAATATAAAATAGTTGATATCGCCGATAAAATTCCCACTTGAACAATTTTCATTGTAAGATGTTTTTTTGTCATTATCATACCTCGATTAAAAAATATTAAAAAAACGTAAAAAAACGTGCAACAGGGCACGCAAAAATAATTGCTTCTTTCGTCTAGACTTTACTATCGGTATTGGAATTTCACCAATTCATGCGTTATGCTCGTGGACTATACCACCGGTCGGGAATTTCACCCTGCCCTGAAGGATTTAATTATAACTAGATTATACTATAAAAATTTATTCTTTACAAGAATAAAAACCTTCTTTTTAACTATTTTTTATCTTTTTTAGTATTTCGTTCATTTTTACTAATTTCTTTAGCAATTTCATATTTTAAGTTATCTTCTAATTCCCTTTCTCTTTGAAAATTTTTATTAATATTCCGTAAATCATTATTTACATTCCGATTTTTCATGGATAAAAGCCCCCTTGTCATAAAATATGAAAAGAGAGCTTTTTTTATTACAATAATCTAATTTACTTATTTAAGAATTTTTTTATATCTTGATAACTATATCCTTTAGATAGTAGTTTTTGAGTTATTTTATTATAATCATCAGTTTTTGTTTTTAATTTGGTAATATCTTTTTGAATTCTTTGGGTAATGTTACATTCCCAAGAAATATTATTAAGAACTTTCCCAATAATATCATTAGAAAAACCATCACGAAGTAATTTATCTGTTAATTTTTGTTTTTGAAAACTAATTGGATAAGTATATAGTTTTTGTTGTTCTTTTTGAACAACTTCACTTAAATCCTCAATTATTAAATTCTCAGGATAATTTAAAGCTACTTTATTAATAATACTAGGTAATATCCCTTTTTGTTGTAATTGATATTTAAAATACTTAAGACCTTTTTTCTTTCTAATTATCTCATCTAAATATTTGACCGCATAATCTTCATCATTCAGTAACCGCATGTTAATTAAACGATTTATAATTTCATCACTTTGTTTTGGGGTCAAATCTCCTACGGTTAAATAATTTTTAGCTTCTTGAATCGTGCGATTTTTATAACTAAGATAATTAATTGTTTTATCTAACCAAAAACTAGTATTGAAGGAAACTAAAATATTTTCCCATTCTTTTAAAGAGAATTCTTTATCCTTTAAAATTCGAAAGGTAACAATTTGATCTTCTAAAAGTATTACTTTAGTTTCTTCTTGACCTTTTAAAAAAGTTACTTCATATTTGTCTTTTTTATTCTTTAACTTTACTCTAATAATCTTAACAACATCTTCATTATCTACTATCGTGTTCATAGGTAAATCCCTCCCCATGCACTTCACTAGCTTTAGTAACAAAAATAAACGCTTGAGGATCAATCTCTAAAGCTATTGATCTTAAAAAATAATATTCTCTTGTTGTTAAAACACATAACAAAGTCTTTTTATCTTCCAAAGTATAACCCCCACGTGAATAAATTTCGGTTACTCCACGATTAAGTTTATGATATATTTGTTGTTTCATTTCTTCACATTTACTAGTTACAACATAAGCCGCTCGGGCATTAAAACCGCCGAAAACGATACTATCCATAACAATTCCTGATATTACTGTATATGCAATACCATAAAGAATTAATAAAATAGAAGGAAGAGAACTATATCCTGTAATAGCTCCGACAACAATTATTAATCCATCAGTAATGACTAAAGAAACCGATAAAGGTATTTTAAAATACTTTAACATAATCATTTGAAGAATATCTATTCCTCCTGTCGAGGCACCATAACGCATTGCTAATCCTAAACCGATTCCCATAATTAAACTTGCCCCTATTACTAAAATAAAGATATCGGTACTAAAAATGGGATACCAATCATCAGGAATAACCAGTTCTAGAACAAAGGAGTAAATAGGAAAAGCGATTGTTCCATATATCGTTTTGATAAAAAATCCTTTACCTAAAAATATTAAACCTATTATTAGCAAAATAATATTAACCACTAAAATAATAAGAGAACTAGGAACTTTTTCACCAAAAACATTTTTAAGAATAACTCCGATTCCACTGACCCCTCCAAAAATAAAATCATTACGATCTAGGAAAAAAGCAAATGAAAAAGCAACCAGAAAAACTCCAAGATTAATTAATAAGAATTCTTTAATTTTCTTTTTATTTAAAAAAATTTTTTTTGCATTCATAATTTCACCTTTATTCTTATTATTATCTAAACTTTAGTAATATATTTCAAATATGCATCAATAAATACATCTAAATCTCCATCTAAAACATTATTAGGGTTAGATGATTCAACATTTGTTCGATGATCTTTAACCATTGCGTAAGGATGTAATACATAACTTCTAATTTGACTTCCAAAAGCATTGTCATCAATTATCCCACTAATTCCCTCAAGTTTAGTTTTTTGTTTTGCTTCTTCCATAAGATATAGTTTGGCTTTTAAAACTTGCATCGCTTTTTCGCGATTTTGAATTTGACTTCGTTCATTTTGACACGATACAACTATTCCGGTTGGTAAATGGGTAATTCGTACCGCTGAATCGGTTTTATTAACGTGTTGCCCACCAGCCCCACTTGAACGATAAGTATCTATTCGTAAATCATTTTCATTAATCTCTACATCTAAGGCCGTTTCAATTTCAGGCGTTACGTGACATGCCGAAAAACTAGTGTGTCGTCTAGCGTTAGAGTCAAAGGGAGAAATACGAACTAATCGATGTACTCCATTCTCACTTTTTAAAATACCATAAGCATTTTTCCCTTTGATTAAAAAGGAAACACTTTTAATTCCCGCATCAAGTGCTTCTTGATAATCTAAAAGTTCAAATCCAAAGCCTCTTCTTTCAGCAAAACGTTTATACATTCGGTAAAGCATTAGAGTCCAATCTTGTGATTCGGTTCCTCCTGCTCCGGGATGTAATTCCACAATGGCATTATTTTTATCATACTCACCACTCAATAAAAGTTTTTCTTCAAATAATTGTACCCTTTTATCAATTTTTTTAATTAGTCCGTCTGCTTCTTGATAAAGTTCTTCATCATCTAATTCTAACATCATTTTTAGTTCTTCTAAATTATTTTCCAATTCTTGATAAGATGATAGAGTATCTTTGTATTCATTGCAAGTGTTAATTATTTTGGTTGCTTCATCTCCATCATTCCAAAAGTTAGATGCTGACATTTTTTCTTCTAGGATTGCGATTTCTTTTTGTAAAGAAGAAGGATTAATAACTTTTTCCATTGATATTATTTTATTTTTTAATTCATTTGTATATTTAACAATTTCAAACTTTTCCATATTTTCTCACCTCTTGAGAAAGAAAACTCAAAGAAATCTTTGAGTTTAATCTTTTAATGTCTATTTTTGACCACAACAATGTTTGTATTTTCGTCCAGATCCACAAGGACAAGGATCATTACGTCCTACCTTTTCTGCGGCTTTAACTGGACGACGTTTAGTCGTTTCTTCTGACCCACCTGATGTTCCAGTTGGTTTAGCTACTTCTTCACGTTGTAAGTTTTGTTGTACTTGAGCACGATTTACTACTTGTACGACCTCATCTTCAATTCCACAAATCATATTATTGAACATTTCAAATCCAATTTCTTGATATTCACGAAGAGGATTCAACTGAGCATAGGATTGTAAACGAATACTTTGACGAAGAGAACTCATTTGGTCAATATGTTCCATCCAATAACGGTCAATAATTCTTAATAAAACTACTTTTAAGAATTCTCTAAATTGTTCTAAAGGAACAATATCTTTCTTTTCTTGTAATCCTTCATGAAATTTATCTAAAACATATTGTTGTAACTCTTGAATATTTTTGTTTTCAAATTCTTCTTCTTCAATATTAGTAATATTAAAGAACATTCTAACAAATTCTTTCATGAAACGTTCCATATCTAGACTTTCAATTTTATGATCAATAGTAAAATATTGAGGAATTTTTCTTGTAACTACTGAATCCATCATTTTAAGAACAACTGGTTCCATATCTTCTAAGAATAAAATATCATTACGTTGTTTATAAATAACTTCTCTTTGTTTCCGTAATACTTCATCATATTCTACAACACTTTTACGATTATCAAAGTTATATCCTTCAACTTTACGTTGAGCACTTTCAATAAATTTAGATAAAACTTTCATTTGAAGTGGTAATTCATTACCTTCTTCATCTTTTTCTTTACCTGTTCCCATATTAACAATCATTTTAAATCGATCACTACCGAACCGTTTTAATAAATCATCTTCAGCAGATAAATAAAAGCAACTATAACCAGGATCTCCTTGACGACCACTACGTCCTCTTAATTGATTATCAATACGCCGTGATTCATGACGTTCTGTCCCAATAACCGCAAGTCCGCCAAGTTCAACAACTCCCTCACCAAGTTTAATATCAGTTCCCCGTCCAGCCATGTTGGTTGCAATAGTGACAGCCCCTTTTTCTCCAGCTTTCGCAACAATTTCAGCTTCGCGTTCGTGTTGTTTAGCATTTAAAACATTGTGAGGAATTCCTCTTTTTTTAAGTAAACTTGATAGTAATTCACTAGTTTCAATTGAAATTGTCCCAACTAAAACTGGTTGTCCTTTTTTATGACGTTTATCAATATCTTTGGCGATTGCCTTGAATTTTCCTTCCATTGTCGCAAACATAACATCTTCATCATCAATTCTTCGAATTGGTGCATTAGTTGGAATTTCTACAACAAACATATTATAGATATTTCTAAATTCTTCTTCTTCGGTTTTAGCTGTTCCGGTCATTCCTGCCAATTTTTTATACATTCTAAAGTAGTTTTGGAAAGTTATTGTCGCAAGAGTTCTAGTTTCTTTTTTAATTTCAACATGTTCTTTAGCCTCAATTGCTTGATGAAGTCCTTCGCTCCATTGACGACCATGCATTAAACGACCAGTGAAGGGGTCTACAATAACAATTGTTCCGTCTTGAACAACATAATCAACATCAACAAACATTGTATAGTTAGCTTTTAAGGCATTATTAATCCGATGTACTAAGTTAACATATTTAACATCATATAAATTTTCAAGTCCAAAGAACTTTTCGGCTTTAGCAATCCCATTCTCATTTAATGATATATGTTTAGATTTAACATCAATATCATAATCCTCTTCGGTTAATCCTCTAGCAAAGGTATTAGCCTGAGCATAAAGATTAGCTCCTGTTTTTTCACCACCTGAAATGATTAATGGGGTTCTAGCCTCATCTACTAAAATAGAGTCAACTTCATCCACAATCGCAAAATTTAAAGGTCGTTGAACCATTTTTTCTCCATGAATAACCATATGATCTCTTAAGTAATCAAATCCTAATTCATTATTAGTGGAATAGGTAATATCCGCCCGATATTGAACTTGTTTTTCTTCACTTGTCATATCACGTAAGTTTAATCCAACTGTTAATCCTAAAAAACGATGAACTGCTCCCATTTCTGTGGCATCACGATTAGCTAAATATTCATTAACGGTAACAATATGAACTCCTAAACCACTTAAAGCATTAAGATAAGCAACTAAAACAGAAGTTAAAGTTTTACCTTCACCTGTTTTCATTTCCGCAATATTCCCAAAGTGCATAGCTGCTGCCCCAATGATTTGGACCTTATAGGCTCTAAGTCCTAAAACTCTAGCCGCCGCCTCACGAGCAGTGGCGAAAGCCTCAATCATAATATCATCTAAAGTTTTACCATTTGCTAATAATTCCTTAAATTCAATAGTTTTATTTTGTAATGCTTCATCTGTTAAGTTTTTATATTCTTCTTCAAGATTCAAAACTTTATCGGCAATTTCTTCACATTTTTTAAATTCTTTATATGTAGGATCAAATAATTTTTTTAACATACGTTACCTACCTTTCTATCTATTATATATAATACCACTTTTTGTTAATTTTATCAAGCAATAATAATAATTAACAAACAAATTCTAATTCTTTTTTATTTTTGATATAAACAAGAGGTTGTTTATTTTCTTCTTTACTGAAAGTATTTTTTAAATTTAAAGCTTCTTTAGTAAAATTTTTTAAAATGATTTCTACATAAGGGGTAGGATTATAATCCTTTTTACTAGATAATGTTCCTCCGCCAGTAATATTGCCAAACATTTTACCCCACCCACCTTTATAGTTCAAATACTCTTGAAAGTCATTATAGTGATTGTAAGTATAAAAAACATATTTTTCATTAATATCGATAATTTTATCACCATTTTCATCATAGCGACTATAAACAATGCGGGCTGCTCCTCTAGTAATATCCTTACCATCATTATAAGGAGCACTATCATACCACAAATCTGTTTCGCCATTAGTTCCTAAATCAATTTCATAATACTCCAACTCTCCTCCACAACCACTAATATTAGGTAATTGTGGTTCATAAGGATATTTGGAAGTATTACCACTAAACTGACTATTATTAAGTCTTAGGTATGCTCCCCAAATACTACTTGAAGGATTGGCAGATTTTTTGCTAGTATAATTAGCCGGTATATCTCCAAAAGCAAAGACGTATGCCGCAACATCTTCTAATGTTACATATCCACCGCCTTTATAGATGGTTTTCACGATTTCTCCATAAGCATCAACTACTAAATAAGTATTACCATCTGCTGAATAATAACAATAGCTGTTCTTTAAGTATAACCCGTTTTCCATCGGTTGATATTCGGAGATAGTTGGCATTACTTCTTGTTCACTAATGGCACCAGACATAAATCCGTGTAAGGAACGATAATAAGCATCCATATAACTTGTTGCTTCTTGATAATTACTATAGAACTCTTGTTTACTCATATTTGTATATGGATCTGTCAAAAGTTCTTCTATTTCAATTGTGATAGTATTACTAACTGTATCACCAACACTAGCATTAATACTAACTTTCCCCATAGCCTTTGCTGATAAGACATTACCATTTAAAGAGGCATATTCGCTACCACTAACAATATTGTATACTACTTCATTTTGAAAAGTTGACGGCGTTACAATTGCCTCTAAACGAATAGTACTACCGACTGTTAAAATATTTTGTGTAGTAATTAAATTAATAGTTACCTTATTAGAATTAACAACTTGAATTTGAATAATATCCGAATAATTATTGGCAGAAGCAATAACTGATGATACCCCTTCTTTGATACCAGTTACTAATCCATCAGCATCAACAGTAACACTTTCTCCCGTTACTAACCACTTAACCGCATCCGTAATACCAGTTGTCTTATTAACACCTAATTGGATAGATTCACCAACATTTATAGTTAAGTTTTCTCCATTAGTAATAGTTAACGATTCAATATTTAACACACAACCACAAAGAAGTAGACTCAACATTATTAACAAACTTAAAAATATCTTTTTTAGCTTTTTCAAAACAATACCTCCAGTATAAATCCTTACTTATTATAACAAATATCTTTAAAATTTAACAATAATATGCCAATTAAAATTAATCTAGACTTTAATTTACTTCCAATAAAGATTATTTTCCCAAATTAAAATAGTTCACATTTCTTTTTAATAGGTAACTAAAAAGGAAAGCAACAGCTTTCCTACTTAACTCTCATTGTTCCATAGTTACCATCTTCACGAAGATAAATCAAAGTAACTTTGTGATCCTCTTCATTAATAAACATATAAAAATCATGTTCTAATAATTCTAATTGTAACATTGCTTCATCAACACTCATAACTTGAAGATCAATTTCTTTTTGACGCACTACTTCTCCATCGGTTTCTTCAGCATCTCGTTTTTCAAATTGTTCACTAAAATATGCTGAAACGCCTTCTCTTGACCGAATGATTGAATTAATCTTTTTACGATGCTTTAGTAATTGTTGTTCTAATTTACTTATACAACTATCTACTGAGTTAAACATATCATCCGTAGTAGCTTCAGCTCTTAAGATTAAATGTTTAGTCGGAATGGTGATTTCTACCTCCTTATTATCGCCATATTCTTTACAAACGACATTTACAGACAAACCATCAGTATTATTGAAAAGCTTTACGAAAACTTCAATTTTTTCTTCAATGTATTTTCTAAGACCTGGCTTTACTTCAAATTTGTTTTTACCATGAATGTTCATTTTCATAAATTGTCCTCCTTAAAATTTAATCTTTTGTCAAACATCTTTGACATTTATATTATACCATAAAAACGTTTACATTAGTCAATTATTACAATAATTTTTATAAAATTATCTTTTTCTAATTCCAAATATTCGTTTAATTCTTGATACATTTGTCCTATATTGTCAAACCATAGCAAAATATATTCCCCATACATTGCTAGTTTAAATAATAAAGAGATCCTTGGACTAAATAACTTTTCAGTTTCTTGATCTAAGTTTTGATACATTAAGACTTTGGTATATCCTATAAAAAATTCATCTATTACTGGTTTATACTGATTAATTTTAAAGAGATTATTAAATGTTCGCATATCCTATTTTAGCATTTTTGGTCAAATAAAAAAGGTTAATTGTTCATTATTAACCCTTTTCTTCATTTTTCGCTAATTACAAACTACCTGTTTTCATTTCTTTAATTGATTTAGCTAAATCTTTCTCCATTTTCGTAAAATCAATTAGTTTACGGGTATTGTCTTGCTTTTGTTTGATTCGTCCAAGTTTAAAATTTTTCTTTGCTTCATCTAAAGTTTGACCTACAGATGCTTCTTGGGCAATCACTGTTACAATATTATGGTTTTGTTCTAAAATGGCTCCTGATAGATAATAATATAATTCTTCATCTTTAAGAACTTTCTTTAAAAAGCCTTCTTTAATTGGCACGACTACAGGAATATGATTTTCTAATATTCCCATTTGTCCAGCATTTCCGTCGATGACAAGATAATCAATTTCCCCGTCAAAAAGTGTCCCTTTAGGAGTTACAATAGATAATGTTAACATTTTAATTACCCATTAATTTTTTAGCTTTTTCTTTGACAGAATCAATATTTCCAGCAAATCTAAAAGCTTCTTCAGGATAGTCATCATATAAACCTTCAAGAATTTCTTTAAATCCTTGGACAGTTTCTGAAATAGGAACATATACTCCTGGCTCACCAGTAAATTGTTCAGCAGAATAGGTATTTTGAGATAAGAATAATCTTATTTTTCTAGCTCGAGCAACTAATAACTTATCTTCTTCGCCTAATTCATCCATTCCAAGAATCGCAATAATATCTAAAAGTTCATTGTAGCGTTGAATAGTCTTTTGGACAGCTCTTGCTACTTCATAATGTTCTGGTCCTACAATTTTAGGATCTAATGCTCTGGAAGTCGATGAAAGCGGATCTACTGCTGGGTAAATACCTTCTTCACTAATTTTTCTCGATAGATTAGTCGTTGCATCTAAATGACTAAAAGTCGTCGCGGGAGCAGGATCGGTATAGTCATCAGCGGGAACATATACGGCTTGAATAGAGGTAATTGAACCATTTTTAGTAGAAGTAATCCGTTCTTGAAGAAGTCCCATTTCCGTTGCCAATGTTGGTTGATACCCAACTGCTGATGGGGTTCTTCCAAGTAAAGCACTTACTTCACTTCCAGCTTGGGTGAAACGGAAAATATTATCAATAAACAATAATACATCTTGATGTTCTTCATCTCGGAAATATTCGGCCATTGTTAAGCCTGTCAAAGCAACACGCATTCTTGCTCCTGGGGGTTCGTTCATTTGACCAAAAACCATAGCTGTTTTTTCAATAACTCCCGTTTCAGTCATTTCAAAGTATAAATCATTACCTTCACGAGTTCTTTCTCCAACGCCCGCAAAAACACTAATTCCTCCATGTTCTTGGGCAACGTTATGAATCAATTCTTGTATTAAAACCGTTTTACCAACACCTGCTCCTCCAAATAAGCCGATTTTACCACCTTTAATGTATGGGGCAAGTAAATCAATAACTTTAATCCCGGTCTCTAAAATTTCCGTTTTTCCACTTAAATCTGTTAATTTGGGAGCTTTACGATGAATTGGCATTTTTTTGACATTTTCAGGAATGTCTTTTTTGCCATCTATTGGCTCTCCTAAGACATTAAATATTCTTCCTAAAGTATTAGGTCCAACAGGAACTTTAATAGGAGATCCTGTATCAACTACTTCCATTCCTCTAACTAGGCCTTCTGTGGCGTCCATCGCAATTGTGCGAACAACATTATCTCCAATATGATTAGCTACTTCTAAAGTTAGTTTTATTTCAACGCCATTATTCATTGCTGATGGTACATCAACAGTAAGCGCACTATTAATAACTGGTAACATCCCTTGGGGAAATTTAACATCCACAACAGGTCCTAACACTTGTACAATCTGTCCTTTATTCATATAACTTTTCACCTAACTTTCGTTAATAACACTAGCCCCTCCAACAATATCGGTTAACTCATTGGTGATAGCCTCTTGTCTAGCACGATTATAAAGCAATTCTAATGTTTCAATTACTTCGGCAGCATTGTCGGTAGCACTTTTCATAGCATTCATTCTAGCTGCATGTTCACTAGCCTTAGAATCTAAAATTATTCCATAAATAGAGTTTTCAATATATATTGGAAAAATAGTATCTAAAATTTCTTTAGTTCCCCCATCAAATTCATAATTAATTAGTGTTTCATTAGTTTCTAATGTCTCAATCGGTAATAGCGTATCAATTGTTACTTGTTGAACGAGGGTATTAATATGATGATTATAAATAATTCTTACTTCATCAATTTTCTTTGATAAATAATCTAATACAATCTTATGAACAACTTCACTAATTCCAGAAAATTCAATATTATCTTTTAAGGATACTGGCATATCTATATTCATTTGATATTGATGTTTTTTAACATAGGTATATGCTTTTAAGCCTAATGGCATAACTTTATAATTAATACCCTTAGGTATTTGTTGTATTTCCTTATCCAAAGTTTTTAATACACTGGAATTAAATGCTCCAGCAAGACCTCTATCTGATGAGACTACAACATATAAAATCGTTTTAATTTCTCTTTTCTGTAATATTGGATGTTCAAGATTATCACTAGATTGAGAAAGATTATAAACAATACTTTTTACTTTATTAATAAAGGGTAAGTATTCTTTAATACTTCTTTCAGAACCTTTTAATTTCGATGCTGAAACCATATTCATGGCTTTAGTTATTTGTAAGGTTTTTTGGGTTGCGGAAATACGCGAATTAATTGCTCTAATTGACTGTGCCATAAATATGTCCTCCTATCTTAAAAAGTTCGGGTGAATTCGGCTAAAAATTCATCAAGAAGCGTTGTTTTTGGTAAGGTTTTACTTTCTATAAGATGTGTAACTATTTCTTTTCCTTTTGGATTTATTTTGAGTTCTTGATATAATTTACTTTCATAATCAGCTAATTTGTCAAGCTCAATAGTATCTAGATATCCATGTGTTAACGTATAAATCAACATCGTTAGTTCATATGGCGCTACACTCTTGTGTAAATCTTGTTTTAAAATTTCAACTGTTCGTTTACCACGTTCAAGTTTTGCTTTGGTTGAAGCATCCAAATCAGAACCAAATTGGGTAAAGGCTTCTAGTTCTCGATAAGAGGCAAGATCAAGTCTTAACGTACCTGATACTTTTTTAATAGCTTTAATTTGAGCATTACCCCCAACACGAGATACCGAAAGACCAGCACTTACTGCCGGGCGAATTCCTGAATAAAATAAATCCGATTGTAAAAATATTTGCCCATCGGTAATACTAATAACATTGGTTGGAATATACGCTGAAATATCTCCTGCTTGAGTTTCAATAATTGGTAAAGCGGTAATTGAACCTCCTCCAAGTTCGTCAGATAATTTAGCTGCTCTTTCTAATAAGCGAGAATGTAAATAGAATACATCTCCTGGAAATGCTTCACGTCCTGGTGGGCGTTTTAATAATAATGACAATTCACGATATGCGATAGCATGTTTTGTTAAATCATCATATATAATTAAAACATCTTTCCCTTGATACATAAATTCTTCTGCCATTGTAATACCAGCATATGGGGCTAAGTATAAAAGTGGTGCTGGATTTGAAGCACTTGCGGCTACCACAACTGAATATTTTAATGCCTCATTTTCCTTCAAAGTTTCAACAACACTAGCAATTGTTGATTCTTTTTGACCAATAGCAACATAAATGCATATAACATTTTGATCTTTTTGATTAAGAATGGTGTCTACCGCAATCGATGTTTTTCCAGTTTGTCGGTCACCAATAATTAATTCTCGTTGCCCCCTACCTATTGGTACTAACGCATCAATTACTTTAATCCCAGTTTGAAGCGGAACTTTTACAGATTGACGAGCCATTACTCCTGGGGCCTTTTTTTCAACTGGACGCATTTTTAAGGCTTTAATCGGTCCTTTTCCATCAATGGGGTTACCTAAAGCATCCACAACACGACCTAAAACCATATCTCCTACTGGCACTTCTAAAATTCGCCCAGTACTTTGGACTATGTCTCCTTCTTTAGTAAGGTGTGAATCCCCAAAAAGAATAGCTCCTACATAATCTTTTTCAAGATTTAAAACCATTCCATAAAGGCCATTAGGAAAGGCTAATAATTCCCCATTCATTGCTTGATCTAAACCATGAATCAAAGCTATTCCATCACCAACACGAATAACGGTTCCAATGTTAGTTGTTTTTACAATTTCCTTATATTCTTTAATTTGCTCTTTTATTAGAGCACTTATTTCTTCAATTCTTAAGGATTTCATTTCATCTATCCTTTCAATATGTCTTTTATTTTTTGTAATTTATTTAAAGATGTAGCATCTAATATTTCATTATCAACTACAATTTTAATACCTCCCATTAAAGATTCATCTAGCTGTTCAATAAGGATGATTTCTTTACCATATTGTTTAGCTAAAAAAGCTTGTAAAGTCTTTTTTTGATTATTATTGAGGGGATATTTGGTATAAATAATTGCTTCTTTGTGGTTATAAAAATCATCAAGTAAAGTTTTATAGGTATCTAAAATATCTTTTAAATCCGGAACTCTTTGATGATCAATAATAACATACAAAAAGGTAATAAAAGTATCGCTAATTTGGTTAGCTAATACTTGGTTAATTATTTTTTTCTTCTGGTCAGGTGTGATACTCGGATGTTTAAAAACTTTTAATACTTCTTGATCATCAACAATAGCTTGGTTAATAACTTTCAAAGCATTATAAAATTCTTCTTTTTCTGCATCTAATGCTAAATCAAATAAAGCCTGTGCATATTGCATACTCACTTCGGTTTTCATCTACTTACCTACTTCTTTTAGAAAATCTTCAACCAATTGACTATTTTTAGATTGATCGATTTCCTTGTCGGTTATTTTTTCAGCTAAAGTATAGGCAACAGAGATAATCTCATCGCGAAGTCCTTCTTCCATTTTTTCCCGTTCATTTTTAATTTGTTCTAAAGAAGCCTTTTGTTTCGCATCAATTTCTGATAAGGCTTGATTCATAATCGTATCCGCTTCTACCTTACTAGTAGTTTTCGCTTTTTCAACGATTAATGAGGCTTCTTCTTTAGCAGTTGTGATAATTACTTCAGCTTCCATCTTAGCTTTTTCTAATTCATGAAGTGCATCATCTTTAGAATTGATATCTTTTTGAATGTTTTCGCGACGTTTATCAATCATTCCCGTTACTTTATTCCAAAAGAAAAATCTAACAAATAAGAATAGAACGAGGGTTGCGCAAATTTGAACAATAAAAGTGATAGCAGTTACATCGATTCCCGCACCATCTCTCAGTAAATCAACACCTAGCTCAATGGCATCTTTTACTGAATCGGCGATATTTAAAATCATTTATAGGCTTCTCTTTCTTAGAATACGAAAATTAAGAAAATAGCAGTTAAGAATCCGTAAATCCCTGTTGTTTCCGCAACAGCTTGTCCAACGATCATTGTTGAACGAATTTGGCTAACAGCTTCTGGTTGACGCCCTACAGCTTCGACAGCCTTACCGGCAGCGCCCCCTTGTCCAATTCCGGTTGCGAAACCCGTAAATACAGCCAGTCCAGCACCAATTGCTGCGCCCATTTTGTATAACCCATACCCTACTGAAACACTTTCAGGGTTTTCTACTAAAAATCTTAAAATTGTTGTTAAAATATTCATATTATTCCTCCTTGTATTTTTTTATTTATTCACTTTCTGGTAACTTACCAGAGATAAAAACAATTGTTAATAACGCAAATACATACGTTTGAATGGCTCCAAAAAACACATCAAAAATCGCATGAAAGGCTGGAGTTACAAAGGGGGCGATTACCCCACCAAGTGGAAAACTGCCAATTGTTAGTTCAGTTAAAGCTCCATATATCAAATTCATAATTACAACCCCACTCAAAATATTTCCAAACAAACGCATTCCTAAAGAAAAAGGCGTAAGTAATTCACTAACTATATTAAGTGGCAACATAATTGGAGAAGGATCTAAAAATCCTTTTAACCAATTCTTAAATCCCCCTTCTTTGATTCCAGCAATGTGGATGGTGAATGCCGCAATAAACCCTAATGCGACAGTAATAGCAACATTAGCTGTAGGGGGGTGTAATCCAAATAGTCCAGCAATGTTTGAAATAAAGATAAACATTACAAAGGTCAATATCATTGGCGCAAATTTTCGAGCTTTATCATGCAAAATATCTTCACACATATTATTAACCCAAGATACTAACCATTCTACTAATAATAGTATCCCTTTAGGGGCTTGGTTGGGATCTTGTTTCTTGGCTTTATTTCCAACAATTAGACAAAAAACTATTAAGATGATAGTAATTATTAATGATGATTTGATGCTTGGAGATAAATTTTTATATGTTTCAATTATTCCAAGAAAATTCAAGTATATCACCTTCTATTCACTTTTTAAACCATATTCAAAAATTACAACTACTTTTATCACAAATAAACCTATTAAACCAATAAAAACATTAAAACAATCCAAAAGTAAATTAACTAATAATACTAATGCATACATTAAATTATTGGTAAAACTATTTAAAGCCCCACCCTTCTTCGGATTCTCATCTTCTCTATTTAAAATTTTATCTATAAAAGAATTACTTTTCAAAAACGTAATAATATTAACTCCATAACTCAAGATAAAACCTAATACATAAGTTAAAGGCCATTTAAAAATCAAACATAAAATAACAATAATAATTATGATACCTAAAGCAACATATAAAGAATGGCGAATAATTTTCCGATCAAAATCATTTATTTTTCTCATTGTCTTCCACCTTTAAAATTTGTTGTTCTTCTAACCTTTTACGCATTTCATCGCGTTTAATTAACTTATGATGTTCTTTGATAATCCCTATAAAGAAATTAATAATTCCAATCACTAAAAAGACCACAATACAAAGAACCATATAGTTTTTACCGGCTTCACTCTTACGAGTTGTTAGATATCCTAATAAAAAGCCAATCGTAACCGTAGCAATTAATTTCCAAAAGTTATTTACAATCACATTGTACAATTTAAAATCTTTTGCTAATTTGTCTTTATTCATTTTCAATATCCATCACCTTTTGAATTCTTCTTTCATGCCGTCCAGCACTAAATTTACTTTTTAAAAAAGCCTCAACGATTTCTATTGCCAATTCACTATTGGTATTTTTAGCACTTAAACATAAAACATTAGCATTATTATGTTCTCTGGTTAATACCGCATCTTCAACCATTCCTACTAGAGCAGCACGCACTCCTTTTATCTTATTAGCAGCAATGGACATTCCAATTCCCGTATAACACACCAAAATACCAAAATCTACCATTCCTGATACATAGTCTTTGCATACCTTTACCGCAAAATCGGGATAATCTACCGAATCAAGTCCAAAAGTTCCTTCATCGATAATCTCAATATTTTGTTTTTCTAAATATTCAATTATTGTTTTTTTTAAATTGAAACCGGCATGATCTGATCCAATAGCTATTTTCATCATAAGCAGTTTAGTAGACAACTACCGTCTACGTTCTCCTTTCATTTGGTCTAAGATATCATCTGCAACTATCTGTCTAAGAAAAAAGAGAAAATCCCATACTAACCTTAGTTTATTTATCATATTACTTGAATACTTATATTAATTATAACACATTTTTATCTTTTACGTAAAAATAATAATATTTTTATTTTTTAAGCAAAATCTTAACAATCAACTATTTCCTACATATTATTCTCCAACAACTAATTCAAAGAATAAAAACGCTTATCATATATAAGCGTTAATTAATATAGTAATAATATTTAAATTTAAGATTTAATAAAAGATATATTAAACCAAAGAATCCCTTAACTTGACCTTATTAATAAATTCTAATTAATGATAACACATTTAAGCTTATTCTTCTTAGCATAGTCTTCAGCATATGATTCTTTAGTCGTATATATTACTACATTAGGTGAATCTAAAAACGCATTATCAGCAATTTTAACCACACTACTAGGAATTATTATTTTGGTTAATTTTTCACAACATGAAAAAGCATATTCTTCGATCACTTTCATTTTTTTAGGAAGTTTCATTTCAGTTAAACTATCACAACATCTAAATACTCCACTACATATAGTTGTTAGTTGACTTGTAACAGGGAAATCGATGGTTTTTAGTTTGTGACAATAGCTAAAAGTTCTTTCTTCAATAATTGTGACATTACTAGGAATATTAATCTTAGATAGGTTCGAGCACCCATAAAAGGCTCGCTCACCAATGCTAATAATGGTCTTTGGTAGAAGAATGCTTTTAAGATTACTACAGTTTGAAAACACTTCTTTTTCAATAGTTTTAATACCTTCTGAAACAATAACATCTTCAACTAACCGACAACATTTAAACATTGAATCCTTGATAATCGTAATTTCCGTATTAACACCATTAATTACATAAGAATTAGGAATAACAAAATTAGAATCATCTCCAATATATTTGGTGACCATATTTTCTATTATTTCAAAATTTGTTGTCATATCTTATGCTACCTCCTGTTATTTTTTATGGTGTTTTCATTTTACTCTAAACTTTTTTTTATGTCAAGATGAAACTTGTCGATAAAAACATAATGTACAAAAAAAGGGACATAAGCCCCTTATTTGAAAATTTTTATTCTTTGATGAGATATTTTTAGCTAGGCAATATTTCTATCGTTAGTAATAATCTCTACTTTCGAATCCGCTTTCGCATTTTTATCTATAATTACTTCACCGATTTTTTCAGCATGAATATATCCTTTATAAGGATTCTTAACGCTAATTATTTCTCCTAAAAGTTGCGCTTGAACGGTTGAATATTCAAAAGCCAAATCAGCTTCTTCCATCGTACAATTTTCTAAAATAATATTATCTGTATAACAAATAGGTTGTGTACCAATGATTTTACAATTAACTAATTTCACTTCTTTCGCATACCAAGCAAAATAAGCCCCTTTAATCGTACTATTATAAACAGTTACGTTTTCAGCATGCCAAAAAGCATCTTTAGTATCTAAATATGAATCATAAATAGTTATGTTTTTCGTATATTGAAAGGAATACTTACCTTTAAAATTTAAATCTTTAATTTCTAAATTTTCACTCTTAAAGAAAGCATATTCACCTTCTACATAACTATCTCTAACATTTAGATTACGACAAAACCAAAAGGCCTCAGGTGATATTATTTTAGAATTACTGATTTTAAGATTCTGACATTCCCTATAGGCTTTAACTCCTTCAACAATACTTTCATTCATTGTAATATTTGTCGAATACCATAAGGCTGCTCGACAATTAGTTGTTAATTTCGAGTTATTAATTGCTAAAAAATTATTATGCCAAAAAGGATATCTTAAATCACATAAAGAATCTTCGACGACGATATTCTCACATTCTTTAAATGCGGATTCTCCGTCAGCTGGTCCCATAATTTGAATTCCTTGAAAATTAGTATTTTTAGCCGCATAAAAGGCCCGTTCTTGATCATTAGTAATATCTTTGATAATTTTCATCACGCTACTCCTTCTTCTTGTAAATATTTTTTCAATTTAAATAATGATGATTTTAAACTTAATCATCGCTTCTTATTATTAAATATGCTTAATTTTCCAATTTAGTTAACAATTGTTTAATCGCTTCGAATGTTTCTGGGCTAATATCATGTTCCATTTTACAGGCATCTTTTAACGCAATATCTTGGGGAACCCCAATAGTTGTAAAAAATTGGGTGATGGTAATATGCCGTTCATACATACGATTAGCAACATCCAAACCTTTTAGCGTTAAAGTAATATATCCATTATTATCAACATTGATATAACCATCTCCTCTAAGGTTTTTCATTGCTCTACTAACACTTTGTTTTGTTACCTTCATCTCACTAGCAATATCAATTGAACGAACATGTCCGTGATTCTTACTTAGTACTAAAATACATTCTAAATAATCTTGGGCTGATTCATATATCTTCATATTTTCACCTCGTTTACTTTTATTTTACCATAAATAGCTTTTTTTTTAAAGTATTTTGCCTATAAGCGAGGAATATTTATCATTTTGACAAAGTAATCTGAATAGTAAGCACAAGCTTACCATTTCTCTTGACAGAATATTTTAATAGTGATATAATATAGTCAGTTAAGGCTTACTATGGTTTTAACTGATTAAAAAGTATTTATTTTCCTTTTATACTTACAATTGTTATATTATATTGAATAGTTATTTTACCCTTTCATAACTATTCTTTCGCTCAAAAATAAAGGGTCAAAAAATTAACCTTTTTAAAAATGGATTCTAAACTTAGAGTCCATTTTTTAGTTATATAAAATAATGGTTCTGTAAAATCCTTTGAGGTTTTGGGGTTTTATGGTTTTGTGGTATTAT
>CAYLLO010000020.1:0-23742 GCA_964384805.1 uncultured Staphylococcaceae bacterium
TCTTTCTAGATTGGATTCGCACCAACTACATTATATACACCGAACTGGCGCACCCCCTTACTTATTATATTATATAAGTAAAGGGTTTTTTGTTATTTTTTAGTACACTTCTTAATAAAAGGACATTTTTCACAAAGAGGATTTTTAGCAGTACATAAATATCTTCCAAAAAAAATTAAATAATGGTGGAGTATTCCCCAATCTTCTTCTTTAAACATTGCTTTTAGTTTATGTTCAATTGTTAAAACATTATCATTTTCATTAACTAATCCAAGTCTTTTTGATACTCTTGACACATGTGTATCAACTGCTAAACCAGGCAAATTATATCCAACTGATAAAATAACATTAGCAGTTTTCCTTCCTACTCCCGGCAAAGTGATTAATTCTTCTAATGTTTTAGGTATTTCATAATTATAATTATTAACTACTTCTTTAGCAAAATTGATGATATTCTTCGCTTTCATTTGAAATAATCCTACCGAATGGATAATTTCTTCAACCTCTTTAGAATTAGCCAAACTTAAAGCTTGGAGATTAGGGTATTTAGTGAATAATTGAGGGGTAATATTATTTACTCTTTCATCTGTTGTTTGAGCACTTAAAATAACCGCAACAGATAATTCATAAATATTACTATGATTTAACTCACAATGAGCATTAGGAAACAAGTTGCTTAATTTAGATAATATTTCTTTAGTAATTACGTTTGACATGAATACTATTTAAAACCGCTTGAAGTTCAGGATCGACTTCTATCTTTGTCCGATTAGCGTTATTGTGGCGATTAACAATTATCGCATCAGCATAACGTAATTGAGCTTTTTTAGCTTTTAAACTATCTAGTACAGCACTCTTAATTTCATCAATTGAATATTTCTCCTCTACCCACATATTAACAATTTTTAAATCTTCCACACTCAATAAGCGTTGATAAGTTTTTTCACAATATACCACAATTTCTGATACCATTACAGCAGTATCTTGATCATTAGGTTTATCTCCATCTGCTAATAGTTCTGCCACCTTATTAATTAAAGGATCTAATACAAACATTTCACCACTATCATCAATTTTTAATTCTATAAAACCTTGTTGAAGTAATTCTAAAATTCTTTCGGACAATTCTTTTTCACTAATAGTCATTTTTTCTTCTAATACCGTAGTAGATAGGAAATTATCTTGACTATTTCTTTGAAGATTCAAAATTAATAATAATGTCATATTAATTTCATCTAATCCCAAACGTTTATAATTTTGAATTAATACATCACTTAGAGAAATAACATTTGAATGTATTAGTTTAACATAATTATTCATATTAATACCTCATATTTTGTTTCATTATATCATAATTATTAAAATTTTGTCCCTTAACAAAATTAGCATTTATTGGTATATTTTAATAACATGACCTTTTTTAATTCTTTCTAAATCTTTTTCAAAGCACTTTAAATCAGCATTAATAATTATTGTTGTATAATAATATTTTGCTAATTTAACTATCTCCTTTACTTCATTTGGTGAAAAATTACTAATTAATAAAATAGGAATATTTAATGGTAGTAGTTGTTTAACTAGTGATAAATTATTAGAAAAATCCATAATTAAGTTAGGTTTATCAATTAAGGAATCAACAACTGTATATTTTTTTATTAAAAAATCTAAATTATCTTTTTTACCCAAAACCATTATTTTTTTAATATCAGATTTTGACTTGGTTAAAAAATACAAATAAATAATAAGTAATAAACATACTAAAAAACTAAAAACTAAAATTCCCCAAGGAAAGTTAACATTTAACATCATTTAAACACCTACTATATTATATTTATTTTTTGATTTTTGGTGAAAAAGATATAATACCGATATTCAACCATTATTTATTTTTAAGTAAAGAGTAGACAAGATTTTAAGAAATAATTATTTATTAAAATCTTAAATATTTTTATTATTAGTAGTCATTCATAATAGTTTATCCACTAATTTTTAGCCATTTTTTCTAGTGCTTCTTTGGCTGCTAATTGCTCAGCATCTTTTTTACTCGTTCCTGTGCCTGTCCCCAAACAAATTCCATCAAGGATTGCACTAATCGTAAACACTCTTTTATGTGGAGGCCCTTGTACATCATCTAAGCGATAAACTAAAATCGCTCTATTTTCTGCTTGAATATATTCTTGTAATTGGCTTTTATAATCAACAAATGGTCGAGCATCATTTTCTAAAATTTCCGGAAATACAACTGCTTCTAAAATCTTTTCCACTTCTTCTAACCCTCCACTTAAATATACTGCCGCAATAAACGCCTCAAACGCATCATTCAAAACTGCTGGTCTAGTTCTTCCTCCACTTAATTCTTCTCCATGTCCTAAAAGAATTAATTGATCAATTCCAATTGTTTTACAATACTGTTCATTAGCATCTTCACATACATAAGTAGCTCTAATTTTAGTCATTTTACCTTCTGGAATATTAGGATAAGTATCATAAATATATCTTGCAACTAAAAGTCCTAATACTGCATCACCTAAAAATTCTAAACGTTCATTACTTTTCATATTATGTTCATTAGCATATGATGAATGGGTTAAGGCCTCAATTATGTAATTATTAATACTTATATTTAAATGATATTTTTTTACAATTTGATTAAAAACCTTTTGATTAATTTTTACCATAATACTACTCCTTATCAAATTTTATATTTATGTATAGTTTAAATTATAGCATATTGTAAGCATTTTATCAACCTATTATAATAACTCTTAAGGCACCACAACCTAAAAGCTATTTTTTAATCTAATTGGTTTTGTTTCATTTCATAATTATAATATACCATTTCCCGCAAATTTTGATATTCATCAGCTTCAAAAAATTCTTGTTTTTTGATAATTTCTTCTGCATCACTATCAGCTTCTTCTAAAATTAAAGTATCAGTTTTAAGATCAGCATATTTAAAATTCATACTTCCAGATTGTTTTTCACCAAAAAATTCTCCTGGGCCACGATTAGCTAAATCGTATTCCGCAAGTTTAAATCCATCAGTAGTATTTTCTAACATTTTAAGTCGTTTTTCACTGGCTTCTGTTTTCTTTTCTGATAATAAAAAACAATATGGTACACTATCACTTCGCATAACACGTCCACGTAATTGATGAAGAGTAGCAACTCCAAAACGCTCTGCCCCTAAAATGAGTATCGTTGTAGCATTAACCACGTTAACACCGACCTCAATCACACTAGTTGCAACTAAAATATCAATTTCTTTATTCAAAAATTTAGTCATAATATCTTCTTTTTCAATTGACTTTAATTTTCCATGAATTAATCCTACACGTGCTTCACCTTCAAAATACCTTATCATATTTTCATATATTTCAGTAGCATTTGCCGTATCTAAGTTTTCAGATTCGTTAATCAATGGTGTTACTACATATATTTGATGACCATTTTTAATTTCCTCACGTATATGTTGCACTACTTGGTATTTTTCATTATTTTCAACATATTTAGTAATAACTTTTTTGCGGTTAAGCGGCATTTGTTTAATAATTGAAATATCCATATCGCCATAAACAGAAATTGATAATGTTCTGGGAATTGGTGTTGCACTCATTTTTAAATAATTAACATCTGCCCCTTTATTTCTAATCATCACTCTTTGACGAACTCCAAACCGATGTTCCTCATCAGCAATAACTATTCCTAATGATTGATATTCAACATCATCTTGGAATAAAGCATGAGTTCCAACAACAACATTAATATTCCCATTTTTCAAACCTTCAAGTATTTCTTTACGATTTTTTTGAGAAGTTGCGCCTGTCATTAAAGCAATATTAATATCAAATATTTTCAACATTTCCATCAATGTCGCATAATGTTGTTGAGATAAAATTTCTGTCGGACACATTAATGCCGCTTGATATCCAGCCGATATTACCGCCACAATTGCCATTACTGCCACAATTGTTTTTCCACTACCTACTTCCCCTTGAAGCAAGCGATTCATTGCGTACGGGGCTTTTAAATCATTCAAAATATCTTCTATTGCTTTTTCTTGATCATTTGTTAATTCATAAGTTAAACTAGATTTAAGTTGTTCTAACCATTCTAAATTATACTTCATTATTGGACTATGACCATTTTTTTCACGCATAAAATGAAGATATTTCATTGATAACTGGTATTTTAACAATTCTTCATATTTTAAACGATTATAAGCCAAACGAATTTCATCTAAAGAATTAGGATAATGGAGCAATTTAACACTATTTTTAAAATCTAACAAACCATGTCTATTAATGTATTCTATTGGTAGTGTTTCTTCTAATTTTCGACCATATCGATGAAAAACTTTATCAATAATCTCTGAATACTTGTTATCCGTTATTTCTTTTATTTTATATACCGGAATAATATCTCTACATATTTCATCGCAAATAATTAAATCATTAATTGTAAAATTATTTAAATTTTTATAAAATCGGCCACTTACTCTAATTACTTGTCCATAAGTAAGTTTTGTTTTTAAAAATAAACGATTAAATATTGTTGCTCTAAACAAATGTCCTTCTACATCCATCATAAACGATAAGGTAGATAGTTTACTTTTGACATAATTAATGGTCAATTTACTAGCTACACTACCTTCCAAAACAATATTTTCATCAACTTTAGCATCCTTTATAGATGAAACTGTATAGTTTTCATAGCGTATGGGAAAATTTGATAGTAAATCTACTACCGTATTAATTCCTTGTTTCTTAAGAGCATTTTTATGACGAGTTAATATATACTCTTCATTCTCCAATAAAATATCATTTACCATACAATACACCTTCTTAAAAAAAGGGAGTTAAAACTCCACTTTTTGTTTTATTCAATTGACAAAATATAACTATATACGTCTTGTTTTCCTTCAATAATATCAACTTCAATATCTTCGTAAGTACTTTCAATATAATCTTTAATTCTTTCGACTTCTTCTACAGTTACATCACAACCATAAATAATTGTAATAATTTCCTTTTCACTTAAATCTGTTTTTTCAAGCATTACTTTTAAAGCCTCTGCTTTAGTTTTTTCGCTTGAAACCATTTTGGAATTACAAATTCCAATATAATCATCTTTATGAATTGAAATACCATCAAGTTCAGCATCTCTAATAGAATAAGTAATAAGTCCTGTTGTAACATTTTTTATTACTTCATCGATTTCTGACATAATTTTTTCTGAATCTCCACTTGATACATCTAACATTGTTAAAGCAGAATAGCCTTGAGCTAATGATTTAGAATTTGCTACTAAAATATTAGCTCTTTCATAGTATTTAGCAGCTTGTTTAGCAGTTAGCATAATGTTGCTATTGTTAGGGAAAACAATAATGTTTTCAGCGTTAATTAAATCAAACCCTTTAACAAAATCTTCTGCTGATGGATTCATACTTTGACCACCAGATACAATGTAGTCAACCCCCATTGCTTTGAATGTTTCTACTAAACCTTCCCCAGAGGCAACAGCTACAACCGCATATTTTTTACGTTCTTGTAATTCACGTAGCTCTACACATTCAGGACAATTACATAACGCTTGAACTTCCTCAGATTCATTATGTTGAACAGACATATTTTCAATCTTAATAGTGATGTATTCTCCCCATTGTTGACAATAATTTAACACTTCCCCTGGAGTTTTAGTATGAACATGAACTTTAACAATATCTTCATCTTTAAAACATACAATTGAATCACCGATAGTTTCTAAATAATCTTTAATGATTGTTTCATCAAAAGTTGCAATTTTAACCTTTGCATGTTGTAATTGTAAAATAAATTCAGTACAATAACCATATTCTAAAACGCTATGTGCATTAAAATTATGATTAGCTTTAACCATTCCGATAGTCGAAGATGGTTGTTCATCAACTATCATCTCTCCTTTTAATGCTTTTTGCATACCTTCTAAAACATAGATATACCCTGCCCCTCCTGAATCAACAACACCTGCATCTTTAAGTACTGGTAAAAGTTCAGGTGTTCTTTCTAATGAAGCCCGGGCTTCTTTAATTAATAATTCAAAATACTCCTCAATAGTTGTCTTTTTGTTAGATTTTTTCAAAGCATATTCAGCTGATTCTCTGGCAACTGTTAAAATAGTTCCTTCAGCAGGTTTCATTACTGCTTTATACGCTTGAACAACCCCCATTTTAAAAGCTTTACCTAATTCGATTGCATTAACTTCATTAAATCCATCTAATCCTTTGTAAATACCTCTAAATAATTGAGACAGAATAACTCCTGAATTCCCACGAGCCCCCATAAGCATTCCACGTGACAAACGTTTAGCCATTGCTCCAATATTTGTTTCTTGACAACTAGTGATTTCTTCTACACCAGCTTCAATTGTCATACGCATATTTGTTCCTGTATCTCCATCAGGAACTGGGAAAACATTTAATGCATCAACTATTTTATAGTTAGCACGAAGACAAGCCGCTCCATTAATTACTAATTGTTTATATAGCAAGCCGTCTACTTTTATTGTTTCCATTTCATTTTCCTCCTAGGATATTTTTATAATTGATAAAACATACTTTATTATTATACCATATATGTATCAAAATTGCAAGTGATTAAAAAAATCGACCTAAGCGTAGTGTCACACTAGTTTAAATTTATAAACACACACTTTTTATTTTTTTATATATTTTTCTTGCAATAAAAGAACTTTTATGTTATAATGAGTAAGATTTAAAGTATCAAAAATTTTAAGGAGGATTTATTATGGCTCGTAAATGTTATGTTACAGGATTATCAAGCGTATCAGGAAATAAACGTTCTCACTCATTGCAAGCATCTCGTCGCACTTGGAAAGCAAATCTTCAAAAAGTTCGTATTGTTGATGAAAAGGGACGTGTTGTAAGAGTTTATGTATCTACTCGTGCTTTACGTTCAGGATTAGTTACTCGTGCTTAAATCAACTAAAAAATAAACAAGTTTCTTTGTTTATTTTTAACATTACTATTCGTAAATTAATAGTTAATGTCCAAAAGATGTAATATTTAAATTAGAATGCTAGCTATAAGAGCTAGTATTTTAATTTATAATTAGCTGTACTAATCAATTATAAAATTTCCATATAGACATTTTCATTTCACTTTATATTTTTCTCCAAATAGAAAACTTTATAGTAATTTTTAGCATGATGAAGCAAAAAGGCCTTAAGGCCTTTTTTGCTTTCGCTATTTCTTTTTGCTGAAAAGCCCAACTAAAAAGGAAATAAAGCGAGAAATACATCTAGGTAATTGAATAGTATAAAAACGCATAAACTCTCCTTTGTTAATAAAGTATATGCGTTCTTTTTTCATTTATGCATCAATTGATTGAATTAAATATAATAGACCTTTATGAACCGTTATCGTAGCCTCACCATCTTTTAATTGATTACTTACTGTATAAACATCCGTTACCAAAACATCTTTTTTTTCTATCTCATACAAGGCATTAGTAATTGAAACATTCGCATTAGTACACGGAATCAAAGAAAAATATTTATATTTACTTTTCTTTATATTGTATACACCTTCATTAATACATTTAATAGTATTATATTCGTCAATAATTGTAATGTTTAAATTAGGATATCTTTCTAATAATTTTAAATTAGCTAAAAAATGATCTAGTCTTCCACCAGTTGCGTTATAAATAATAAATTCATCTACTTCTGTTTTTAAGGTTTCTATCGCAAGTTCTAGGTCGGTTTCATCTTTTTGTGGTGAGTAATGATATATTTTTTTAGCTTCAATTTTTATGTCTAAACTATCAAAATCTCCAAAAGCAAGATCAATGGGATACTTTGTAATTACTTTACATCCACCATCAACTCCAACAATTAAATCATCATATTTTGGAACATATAGTTTATTAAAAGTCTTATAAGGAGACGAAGCAACTATTACCGCTCTCATAATTCTCCTAACTCCTTGGTGGCTTTAATAAAATCTTCATTATTAAACAAGTATGTTCCAGCAACAACTGCTTCACATCCTACTTTTTTAACTAATTGGGCGGTATCTCGATTAATACCTCCATCCACTTCAACAAGATACTTATAATTATATTTTCTTTTTTGTTTGATTAAGTAGTCTATTTTATCAATTGAAGAAAGCATAAACTTTTGTCCCCCTTTACCTGGCTCTACACTCATCACTAAAATTAAATCTAAATCGACTAAATATTTATCAAGCACTAAAATATTAGTTTCAGGCTTAATAGAAATTCCAATTTTTTGTTGATATTTTTGAGCCTTTTTTAAAGTCTTTTTAATATCATTACATGCTTCATAATGAAAAGTTACATAGTTTGCTCCGGCTTCATAATATTTATCTATATATTTTTCTGGTTCTTCAATCATCAAATGTACATCAAATACTTTATTTGATTTACTTCTTAACTTTTTAATAAAATTATAATCAAAAGTTGTGTTAGAAACAAATTTGCCATCCATTACATCTAAATGAACCCATTCACAACTAGAATTATTTATTTTTTCTATTTCTTGATCGATATTATTAAAATCAGCTGCTAAAATTGATGGTGATACTATCATAATACTCTACCACTTTCTTTGTTTCTTATTTTCTTCAATAAATAGTAAATAATTATCATATCTGCTTTTAATTATTTCTCTATTTTCTAAAGCTTCCTTTACAGCACAAGCAGGTTCATTGATATGTAAACAACCCTTATATTTACAAGTACTAGATAATTCAAAAAACTCTTTAAAACTTTGAGCTATATCAATTGCTTCCATTCCTGAAAAGTCCATTATTCCAAAACCTGGAGTATCAGCCAACATTCCTTCATATAATGAATATAATTCTACATGACGAGTAGTGTGCTTACCACGACCTAAGGCATATGATATTTCATTAACATCCAAGTTAAGTGTTTCGTCTAATAAATTTAAAATGGTACTTTTACCAACTCCACTTTGCCCTGTGATTACCGTTATTTTATTTTTCAATAATCCAATTATTTGTTTTTTAAATTCATCGGAATTTTCATTTTTAGAGATATTTAACACTTGATATCCAATTTTTTGATAATAAACTTGATAGTTTTTTAATATCTCCTGTTCTTCTTTTTTTAATAAATCCCATTTTGTAAAAATTAAAATAGCAGCAATGTTATTGAAATTTAAAATTGTTAAAAACCGATCTAAAAGATTAGTGTTAAAATCAGGATCTTTTACTGAAAAAACTACTAAAGCTTGATCAATATTACAAATTGCTGGACGAATCAAATCATTATGACGTTCTTCAAGTTTAGTAATATAGGCGGTAGTATCATTCATTAATTGATATTCTACATAATCTCCAACTTTCGGTTTTTTTCCATAGTGACGGAATAAACCACTTGCTTTCGCTAACATTGTTTTTTTCGTTTCTAAATCCAAAACTATATAATCCCCTGATTTTAAACAAGTAATTAATCCTCGCATAACATTCTCTTTTCTTTCATTTTTTGGGCCCTCAATTGCCCACAAGCGGCACTAATGTCATTTCCATGTTCCATTCTGACTGTTGCGCTAATACCGTGTTTATGAAGCACTGAAAAGAATTCTTCAGCCACATCATGCGCTGTCGAATGATAACTCTTAGTTTTTACTTCATTATATGGTATTAAATTAACATAAGCATTCAAGCCCTTTAAAAGCTCGGCTAATTCTAAAGCACATTCTTTGGTATCATTTATCCCTTTTAACAAAATATATTCAAAAGTAACTCGGCGATTAGTTTTGGCAACATAATATTTAACGGCCTCTATTATTTCTTCAATAGGATATCGTTTATTAATTTTCATAATCTTTGAACGAAGTTCATTGTTTGGAGCATGCAAACTAATTGCTAAATTTATTTGTAAATCGAAGTCTGCAAATTCTCTGATTTTAGGCACTAAACCACATGTTGAAACAGTAATATGACGAGCACCTATTTCTAATCCTCTTCCATAATTAATTGTTTCTAAAAATCTTAAAACAGTATCATAATTATCAAATGGTTCCCCTATTCCCATAACGACAACATTAGATATACGTTTTTCTTCTTGATCTAAGTCTTTTTGAACATATAATACTTGAAGTATCATTTCTGATAAAGTCAAATCTCTTACTTTTCCTAGTTCCCCACTTGCACAAAAAGAACATCCCATATTACAACCAACCTGACTTGTAACACATACACTATTTCCATAATTATGATGCATTAATACCGTTTCAATATAATGTCCATCATTAAGTCTAAAAAGATATTTAATCGTTCCATCTTTTGATACAAATTTACCTTCTAATTTTAAAGATTCCATAGAAAAATTACTTTTCAATACTTCGAGTCCAAGTTTTGATAAATTAGTCATTTCATCAAAGCTATTAACTCTTACACGATATAACCATTCTAATACTTGAACAGCACGATATTTTTTATCACCAACTAAATCAAAATATTCTTCTAATTCTTTTTTAGTATAATCATAAATACTAGGTTTGTTAACATTCATAAATTTTTAAGCCTTTCTTTGTAATTTACTAATATAGAAACCATCACCTATATTACTGGGTAAAATTTGTATTTCTTCTAATAACTGGTAATTAGGATGGGTTTCTAAAAAGTTCTGTATTTGATTAGCATTCTCATTTTTATTAATTGTACAAGTACTATATATTAGATAGCCTTCTTCTTTGACAAATGATGATAAATGATTTAAAATCTCTTTCTGCAATCCAACTAATTCATTCATATTTGTGGAATTCATATGATACTTCAGATCAACTTTATGAGCCATCACTCCAAGTCCAGAACATGGTGCATCAATCACAACATAATCAAATAGTTTATCATCTTGGTATTCTCTAGCATCACATAAAATGGTCTTTAAAATAGTTACCCCTTGTTTTTGGGCATTTTCTTCAATTAATTTTAATTTATGATGGTATATATCACAACAAACAATTTCTCCAATGTTTTCCATAATTGTTGCCATATGACACGCTTTCCCACCAGGTGCACTACAAGCATCTAAAATACGAGAATGTTTTTTAGGATTAATTATTAATCCAACCTTTTGACTAGAGGCATCTTGAGCAATGATTTTACCTTTTTGAAATAGTTCTGTAGTAAGCAAACTATCTTTACACCAAAGAGTTGTTCTATCAATTTTATATTCAAATTTATGTTTTTTTAAGAACTGCTCTACTTCTTCAGTTTTAATCTTCAAAGTATTAATTCGATAAATATTATACATTTCTCCTTCAGCATTCAAAATATTTTCTATATCTTCTGGATATTGTTTTATTAATTCCTTAACTAATTCCATTGGATAACTATATTTAATACTAAAATATGCTATTTGCTCTTTTTGTTCAATTTCTCTTAAGCCATCTCTTATTATACTTCTTAATACAGCATTAACTAAATTTGAAGCTTTAAAATCTTGTTTTTTCATCAATTTAACTAATTCATTAACTACAAAATGATTAGCAATGTTCATAAAAAAAATCATATATACTCCCATACGCAAAGTATTTCTAACATATGGTTTTATTCTTTTCCCTCCAATATATGGTTTTAAATAGTAATCAAGTAATAAATACTTGTCGACAGTTCCATAAACAATACGAGTAAATAGACGTCTTTCATGATCGGTTAGCTCGTTATTTTTGATTATGTCTGAAATAACTAAATTAACATATCCACCATTATTAATTATTTTGGTTATTGCACTTTGGGCCAACTGATACATAGTGTCCTCCTACTTACATAAACTAATCATAATGAAATAATAAAGTTCAAACAACCAAAACGATTCATGTATTGTACTACTTGCTTCTTGATTATCACAATGAATATATTTTAGTGTAAAAGATACATTTTTTTGGAATTCTATCCACTTTTTAAGATTAAATTCAGTTTTTATAGTATGTTCCTGAATATATTTAAATGGAATCAAACGTAATTCTTGTTCAGTAGCATATTCATTAATATATTCCAACAAATATTTCATAAAAATAATTATTTCATCACTAGATTTTTCATTAATATAATTTGGTAAATTTTCTAAATCCCCCGCTTGTTCTAAAAGTTCTTCCAACTTACTATAAAAATAAGCTAAAATCTCACCCTTTAATTTATCCAAATATAACAATGACATTAAGCTAAATTTTTTAGATAAATCATCTTTTATATCATTAAGCAAATTATTTACTGTTTCACAATCATTAGCTAAACGATTAACAATACTTATTTCTTCACTATCTGTATTATCCTCTAGTAATTCAAGCATTGCTAAATATATTTCTTCAGTATAGTCAAGCTGTTTTGATAATTCCTCAGAAGGAGATAATAACAATAATATGTGAATACGATCAAATTTAGCTATTGTTTCTTTTCTTAATTTAATTATTTTACTAGCAATCTCTGTCATAATTTACCTCCATACCTTTTAAACATTATACTACAAAAATAATCGTTTATCAAGAAAATAACCTAGTAAACATTTTACTAGGCTTTTATTATAAAATATGATATAATGTAATTAATTAGAGGTGATTTTATGTTTCCTAATACTTATTTATTTGACATTATGTTTGTAGTAGGAATTGTTTTAGGAGTTAGTACTTTATATCTCAAAACCAAAAAATGGGAAATTTCCAACAAACAAATGGATAGATTAATCATTATTTTAGGCATTAGTGGCATTATTTTTTACTTGGCAGCCAGTTTATTTGATAGTCTTTTTCAAGTATTAAAAGGTAATTCCTGGGAAGATGGAGGAATAACTTTCTTAGGTGGAGCTGTTTCAGCAATCATAAGTTTTATTTTTTTATTTTGGTTCTTACTTAAAGAAAAACGCCATGAATTAAAAAAATATTTAGATGTTCTTGTTTTAGGCATTACAATTGGGCATGCTTTTGGAAGAATTGGTTGTTTTTGTGCGGGTTGCTGTTTTGGAGAAATAACTAATTCCTTTTTAGGAGTAATTTTCCCTGAAAGTTCAGCCCCATTTAGATATGTAGTTAGTCACTACCAAGAATTAGGTCATACTTTAACTGAAGCCAAAGCTTTAGCCTTAGAAACCAAAGTATTACCTACTCAATTAATTGAAGCAGGGTTCTTATTTATTTTATTCGGGGTTTTAAATCTCATAAAAAACCATCAATTTGAAATTTATTTAATTAGTTATGGTATTTTTAGATTTTTTATTGAATTTTTAAGAGCAGATGATCGCGGCAGTTTATTCGGAGTTTTATCTCCTTCACAATGGTTATCATTACTTTTAATAGTTACAGGAATTATAAGTATTCTTTTAACATTTGTTAAAAAAATGAAAACTAATTCATTAGAAACAACAAAAAATAAATAATATAACTTATAATTTTTTAGATATCAATCTTTATTAGAGAAATAATTCTTTTTTTACAAAATATATAAAAAATAACACTCACATTAATCTCTTTATAATTTTAGAGAAAAATACGTGTGTTATTTTTTTATAGTCTTTTATAGTATTATTATTTACTATCTTTATTATGTTTTTCTGGTTCTGGACGTTCCATTTCAGGTCGTTCTTCTTTTTCATGTTCTGGTTTAGCAAATTCACAATCCTCTGGACAATCTTCTGTACATTCATGTTTTTCTAATTCTGGACGTTCCATTTCTGGACGTTCTTCTTTTTCATGTTCTGGTTTAGCAAATTCACAATCTTCTGGACAATCTTCTGTACATTCATGTTTTTCTGGTTCTGGACGTTCCATTTCAGGACGTTCTTCTTTTTCATGTTCTGGTTTAGCAAATTCACAATCTTCTGGACAATCTTCTGTACATTCATGTTTTTCTAATTCTGGACGTTCCATTTCTGGACGTTCTTCTTTTTCATGTTCTGGTTTAGCAAATTCGCAATCCTCTGGACAATCTTCTGTACATTCATGTTTTTCTAATTCTGGACGTTCCATTTCTGGACGTTCTTCTTTTTCATGTTCTGGTTTAGCAAATTCACAATCTTCTGGACAATCTTCTGTACATTCATGTTTTTCTGGTTCTGGACGTTCCATTTCAGGACGTTCTTCTTTTTCATGTTCTGGTTTAGCAAATTCACAATCTTCTGGACAATCTTCTGTACATTCATGTTTTTCTGGTTCTGGACGTTCCATTTCATCATCAGAATGATTATCTTTAATAATATCAAAATCGACATCCCCAAATGGCTTTTCATCTTTTGGTGAAAATGGCTTATCTAAAATTTCTTCAATTTTTTCACCAGATAATGTATTTAATAATTCTGATAAATCTTCAATGGTCAATTCTTTTAAATCATCTAAAAGAATTGTTGCATCTAATTTTAAGATATACTCAATTAGTTTATATTTAGCAGGTGAAAGTTTGTATTCATCAGCAACATCTTTCTCTTCTTCCGAATGAGTTTTACCTTCAACAACCAAATCTTTACCTTTTTCTTGAATATAATCATTCACTTTAGTTTTAATATTATTTAATACTTCTTCACCATTAAAATTATTTTTAGTTACAACTGAAATAATCATTTCTTTATTTTCAAGATAACCCTCTTTTTCAAGTTTATCTAAAATATTATTTAACGCTTTTTCAAGTTTTTCACCCTTTAAAGATAAATCTACATATTCGATTATCGCATCATCATTTAAATAATTAACATCTACAATATAATCAAAACGATTAGCCACAATTTCAACAGATGGATTAATATCAATATAAATAGAACGATATCTTTCATTACCTAAACTAATTCCAATCAAAACACAGCAAAAAATGAATACTATTACTGGCGCTATAATTAGTGACATTTTTTTAATAAATGAAGTTTTAACTTCATAATCTTCTCCTATTAGTTCAACTTTTAGAGAAGCATTATAAACTTTTTCTTTTAATTCTTCATTCGGAACAAACTCTTTGTTTGCTTTCAACATTTTCTCAATAACATTTTTTCTCATACTTTTTTTCATACTCCTTTTTTATTTTTTTAAGTGCATTATTATATTGCCAACGAACTGTTGTTTCTAGTCTATTAACTATTTTAGCGATATCTTTAAATTTATAACCATCAACAGCGTGTAATAATAAAATTTTAAATTCATGTTCAGTTAATATTTCTTTTGCAATTTCTAATATTATTATACTTTCATCACTACCAGTATCTAAAGTCGATATATTGTTTATTTCTTCATCAAATAATTCGCAATGTTTTTTAGTTTTTAACATATTTAAACATATATTTTTAGTAATAGTATACATCCAATTAAATCCGTTTGAACCATTAAATTTTAAAATTTCTTTTTTAATTTTTAAATATGATTCAAACAAAGCATCTTCACTATCTTCTCTATTTTTAAAATATGAATAACATAAGACATATAATTGTTTATGAGTTAAATCATATAAACTATTTAATGCATCATTATTATCTTTCTGTAAGTTTATTAAATAGTAATCAATTTTTTTTATAAACTCTATATCATCCATAATAACTCCCATTTCTAATACACTTTAATAAATATACTATTAAAATCCAATTTAATATAATATTTTATACTCTTAAAAACCACCTACACTCTATATACAATTAAAAAGGTAATTTCGTTTGAAAAAAAATTTTTAAAATTAAAATGCATCCAAAAGATGCATTTCTATTTTTTAAGATTATAAAAAACACTAGCTCCTTTATATATAGCCGCCTCATCAAGTTCATCTTCAATACGTAATAGCTGATTATATTTAGCAATGCGGTCAGTTCTTGACATTGATCCTGTCTTAATTTGTCCTGCATTTAATGCTACTGCGATATCCGCAATCGTTGTATCTTCAGTTTCACCACTACGATGAGATATAATTGCAGCATAACCTGCTTTTTGGGCCATTTCGACCGCTTCAAAAGTTTCAGTTAACGTTCCAATCTGATTGATTTTTATTAATATTGCATTAGCAACATTATTATCTATTCCTTTTTTTAAGCGAAGGGTATTAGTCACAAATAAATCATCACCGACAAGTTGAATTGTGTCCCCTAATTCTTTAGTTAATAACTTCCACCCATCCCAATCATTTTCATCTAAGCCATCTTCAATTGAAATGATAGGATATTTTTTACATAATTCTTTATAATATAAAATTAATTCTTTAACGGTTAAAGCTTTGTTTTCAGATTTTAAAACATACTTTTTAGTTTTTTCGTCATAAAATTCACTAGATGCAACATCTATTGCTAATTTAAAATCTTTGCCTGGAACATATCCAGCATTACGGATAGCTTTAACAACTGCCGACAATGCATCTTCATTAGATAATAATCGTGGAGCATATCCCCCTTCATCTCCTACTGCTGTATTTAATCCTAGTTCTTTTAAAACTTGCTTTAGATGATGAAAAACTTCACTTGATCTTTGTATTGCTTGTTTAAAACTTGCAGCAGATACTGGAACAATCATAATTTCTTGGAAATCGATACACCAATCAGCATGAGCTCCACCATTCAAAATATTAATCATTGGAGTAGGCAAAGTATGTCCATAAATTCCTCCAAAATACTGATAAAGAGACATATTGTAGAAATTAGCGGCTGCTTTGGCTACTGCTAATGAAACTCCTAAAACAGCATTAGCTCCTAAACGGCTTTTATTGGGAGTTCCATCTATATGACATAATAACTTATCGATAACAATTTGTTTAGTTACATCATACCCTATCACTTCTGGAGCGATTATTTCATTAACATTATTAATAGCTTTAAGAACCCCTTGACCAAGATAACGTTTTTCGTCTTTATCTCGAAGTTCTACAGCCTCATACTCACCAGTTGATGCTCCACTCGGAACAATTGCTCTTCCAAAACAACCACTTTCAGTTTCCACTTCTACTTCAATAGTAGGATTACCTCTTGAATCTAATACTTCTCTAGCATATATGTCAGTTATAAATGGCATATTTATAATCTCCTTTTGTTTCTCTTTATACTATATTATACCACTTTTTGAAATTTTATGCAAAAAAAGTATTATTTACCAAATTTTAATTCATTTTAGTAATATAACAAGTAAAACTATTATCAATACTTATACTAAAAGTACCTCTTCAATTTAACTATATTGTCGATACTTCTTTATAAATATTCTCTCTATACAATCTTATATATTAATAAACTATCAATACAAAAAAAGATTTCAAACCGAATCATTTCAATTTGAAATCTATTATGTTTAATTTACTATTTAGCTAATGCTTGTGATACAGCAACTGCTACAGCAACTGTTGCTCCAACCATTGGATTATTACCCATACCAATTAGTCCCATCATTTCTACGTGAGCAGGAACTGAAGATGAACCAGCAAACTGTGCATCTGAGTGCATTCTTCCTAAAGTGTCAGTAAATCCGTAAGAACCAGGTCCAGCGGCCATGTTATCTGGGTGAAGAGTACGACCTGTTCCGCCTCCTGAGGCTACAGAGAAATATTTTTTACCAAGTTCTATACATTCTTTTTTATATGTTCCAGCAACTGGATGTTGGAAACGAGTAGGGTTAGTTGAGTTACCAGTAATAGATACATCAACTCCTTCTAAATGCATAATCGCAACACCTTCACGAACATCATCTGAACCATAACAATTTACAAGTCCACGATCACCTTCTGAATATTTAGTTTTTTTCACAACTTTTAACTCACCAGTTTTATAATCAAATTCAGTTTCGACATGAGTAAATCCATTAATTCTAGAGATAATTCTTGCTGCATCTTTACCTAAACCATTTAAAATAACTCTTAAAGGTTCTTTACGAACTTTATTAGCAGTTTTGGCAATACCTATTGCTCCTTCTGCTGCTGCAAATGATTCATGTCCTGCTAAGAATGCGAAACACTTAGTTTCTTCAGATAATAACATTGCTCCTAAATTTCCATGACCTAAACCTACTTTACGGTCATCAGCAACTGATCCAGGAATACAGAAAGATTGTAAACCTACACCAATATATTTTGCAGCCTCACTAGCAGTTTGTGCGTTATTTTTGATTGCAATAGCAGCACCTACTGTATATGCCCAACAAGCATTTTCAAAGCATATTGGTTGAATACCTTTAACAATGTTATAAGCATCAACACCATATTCATCACAAATTGCTTTAGCTTCTTCAATTGAAGCAATACCATTTTCTGCTAATGCTTTATTAATTTGATTAATTCTTCTTTCGTAACTTTCAAATAATGCCATTGTAAGAATCCTCCTATTCTTGACGTGGATCAATATATTTTGATCCTTCTGTGAATCTTCCATAAGTACCTTTAGCCTTAACTAGGGCTTCATCAGCACTCATACCTTTTTTAACCATATCCATAAAACGTCCAAAGCTTAAGTATTCATAACCAATAATTTCATTTTCAGCATCTAAAGCAATTTTTGTGATATACCCTTCAGTTAATTCTAAATAACGAGGTCCTTTAACTTTAGTTGAATAAGCAGTACCAACTTGACTTCTTAATCCTTTACCTAAATCTTCTAATCCTGCACCAATTGGTAATCCTTCTTCTGAAAATGCAGATTGAGTACGACCATAGATGATTTGTAAGAATAATTCTCGCATAGCAGTGTTGATAGCATCACAAACTAAATCTGTATTAACAGCTTCTAAAACAGTTCTTCCAACGATTGCTTCACTTGCCATTGCAGCTGAATGAGTCATACCAGAACATCCAATAGTTTCGATTAAAGCCTCTTCAATAATTCCTTCTTTAACATTTAATGTTAATTTACAAGCACCTTGTTGAGGGGCACACCAACCGATACCATGAGTTAATCCAGAGATATCTTTGATTTCTTTTGAATATGTCCATTTACCTTCTTGAGGAATTGGAGCACAACCATGATTAGCGCCAACTTTTACGCAACACATTTCTTTTACTTCATGTGAATAGTTCATTTTTCAAAAATTCCTTTCTTTATCTTAATTACTTATATTTTACCACATTTATGTTTTTTTGACAATTCTTTTGTTAGGCTTATTTTTTATATCCTTTAATCATGCTTTTCCCTGTCATATCAGCAGGTTTATTAATACCTAATAATTCTAACATTGTCGGAGTAATATCTCCTAAGGTTCCAGTTTCATGTAAAAGAACGTCTTCTCTAGTTATGCAAAACGGAACTGGATTAGCTGTATGAGCACTCCATAATGATCCATCTTCTTTAATAATGACGTCTGCATTACCATGATCAGCAGTGATAACTAATGTACCATTAACAGCCTCTACAGCCTCTAAAACTTTTCCTATACACTCATCTACAGTTTCAACAGCTTTAACTGCCGCATCAAACACTGCTGTATGACCAACCATATCACAGTTAGCAAAGTTTAAAATAATTGTATCAAATTCTTCTGATTTAATAGCCTCTATTACTTTTTCCGTTACTATATATGCACTCATTTCAGGTTGCATATCATATGTTGCTACTTTTGGTGATGGAACCAAAATTCTTGTAGCTCCCTCAATATCTTTGTCAATCCCACCATCAAAGAAATATGTAACATGAGCATATTTTTCAGTTTCTGCTATTCTTAATTGTTTCAATCCTGCTTTAGAAATAACATCACCATACATATTATTTAACACTTGTAAATCAAAGTTTACTAAACCTTGAACTTTTTCGCTATATAACATCATTGAGACATATGTTAAATCTTTAAAAGTTTTATAAGTTTTTAAAGTAGTTTCGGTTGGATTAGTTAATGCCAAACTAATTTGAATGGCTCTATCTGGACGAAAGTTTGCAAAAATCACACTATCTCCTTCTTTGATAGTCGCATCACTATTTACTAAATAAGGTTTAATAAATTCATCAGTAATACCTTCTTCATATGAGGCATCAATACCTTCAATTAATCCTTTAACTTCGGCTTGACCATATACTAAAGCATTATATGCTAAAGCAGTTCGATCATAATTTTTATCACGATCCATAGCATAATATCTACCAGATACAACTCCAGCACTAATTCCAGGAACAAAGTTTTCTTGTAATTTTTCTAAAAATTCTTTGGCAGATTTAGGTGGAACATCTCGTCCATCTAAAAATGAATGAACATAAACATTTTTAACTCCTCTATTATGAGCAGCTTTCATTAAATAGATAATATGATCAATGTGAGAATGAACTCCACCATCTGACATTAATCCCATAATATGAACACTAGTGCCTTTCGATAACGCATTTTCAATTGCCTCATTAATTGCAGGCATTTTGTCTAAAGTTCCTTCACGCATTGCGATATTAACTCTTGTTAATGATTGATAAACAATACGTCCAGCCCCAATATTTAAATGTCCTACCTCACTATTACCAAATTGACCATTTGGTAAACCAACCGCTTCTCCACTAGCTAAAATTTGAGTTGTAGGATATTTTTCAAAAATTGCATCTAAGTTTGGTTTCTTAGCATATGCAATAGCATTTCCAAATTGATTGTTATTAATTCCATAACCATCCATAATTGCTAACATTACTAAATTTTTTTTACTCATTTTATTTCACCTTTTTCTATTCATTATTCTTATATATTTTACACCTTTTTTAAATTATTTACAAGTCTATCATAAATAATTACGTTTTCACATTAATTCAGTATTTTCAGAAAAAAGTACCCTTATTACCCGATTATTAATCACTTTAACTACTATTATAAGAACAGGTAATTTTATTCCAATAACAATAAATTTATACCCCATTAGTATCATTGTTATTTCTTTCCCATATAGAAGAATATCCCATATTGCATTATTACAAGTTTCCATAATTGAGGTAAACAAAATAATAAAACTTATAAATATCCAAGATAAATTACCATATGTTTTAATGTATTGTTTTAGGAGACCGCCTGAAAATCCCCAAAATAATGCTGAAATTGTGTAAACTGGATTAAATCCATAAGAGTTAAAGAAAAATCCATAAACTAAATCCGCTGTTACTGCCGCAATTATTCCCCAACCAAATCCACCAAGAATACCTGCAATAAGTAACGGAACAGCAAAAAAACTTATTCTCATATTAGTCCCAATCATAAAACCAAACATCTTGAGAACTACAGCTAATGCAACCAATATAGAAATACACGCTATCATTTTTAAGTTTATTTTTTTCATTTCTAAAACTCCATTTCCAATCTATTATATCAAATTTATATCTTTTTATCAACATTATTACCCTATCATAACAAAATAATGTTACCTAAAAAAAGAAGGACTACCAATTAGTTCCTTCTATGCCATAAATCAATATATACTCAATCCTTATTAAAAATAATTTTCAATGCCGTTTTTTCAAGCCTAGAAACTTGAGCTTGTGAAATACCTATTTCTTCTGCAATCTCCATTTGAGTTTTACCATTATAATAACGATCATAAATAATATTTTTCAAACGACTATTTAAACGTGAAATACCTTCCTCAATAATCATTTTATTCAATCGTTCTTCTTCGCTATTAGCATTATCAGCAATTTGATCTATTAAATATATTTCATCACTACCATTATTAAAAATTGGTGTATAAATTGATATTGGTTCTTGAATTGCTTCTAAAGCCATTATAACATCTATCGTATCCACATTTAATACTTTAGCTATTTCATCAATAGTTGGTTCTTTTTGATTTTTATTTACATATTCTTCTTTGTACTGCATTGCTTTATATGCAATATCCTTTAATGATCTTGAGATCCTAATTTTAGAATTATCACGTAAATATCTTCTTATTTCTCCTATAATCATCGGTACCGCATAAGTTGAAAATTTTACCCCGTGAGTAAAATCAAAATTATCTATTGCTTTGATTAATCCCATAGCTCCTACTTGAAATAAATCATCTAAGTTTTCTCCTCGATTATTAAATCTTTTTATAACGCTTAAAACTAGTTTTAAATTACCTTCAACAATTAAATCCCTTGCCTCTAAATTTCCTTTTTGACTTTCTTTTATTAATGCCATTACTTCGTCTTGTGGCATTACTTTTAATTCAGCAGTGTTAATTCCTGTAATCTCTACTTTTCCACGCATTTTATCCCTCCACTAAAAGTATGGAGAAATTTTAAATTTTTAATGCATTTTTTCCAAAATATTTTCAAGAAACTTTTACTAAACTTTCAATCTCTTCACGCATTTTGTCAATTATTCTTTTTTCTAAACGAGATATGTAAGATTGTGATATTCCTAAGGTATCTGCTACTTCTTTTTGTGTCATTGCTTCTTTACCATATAACCCAAACCGCATAATAATAATTTCTTTTTCCCGTTCATTAAGCTTACTAATAACCATATATAAGTTTCGAACATCTTCGTCTTCTGTCATTTGATGTAAAACCGAAGGATTGGGATCACCTAAGACATCCGCAAGCATCATTTCATTACCTTCATTATCAACACTCAACACCTCATCTAATGATACTTCTTGACGTATTTTTTGAGTTTTACGTAAATACATTAATATTTCATTTTCAATACAACGTGAGGCATATGTCGCAAGTTTAATATTTTTATCCATTTTAAAAGTTTGTACACCTTTAATTAACCCCATCGAACCAATACTAATTAAATCTTCAATATTAATTTTGGTAGACTCAAATTTCTTAGCAATAAATACTACTAGACGTAAATTATGTATAATTAATGTATTTCTAGCTTCTAGTGACCCATTTTTTACTTCTAATAATAATTTAGCTTCTGTACCCTCATCCAAAGGAGGTGGTAAAATATTATTGCTATTAATATAATAGCACTTTTTAGTTTTACCTCTAAATAATTTTTCAATAATCTTAACTATTAGCTTTATCACTCTTATTCCCCCATTACACTATTTAAAATAATATCATAATCTTCTAAATCACTAAAACTATATAACACTTTCCATTCCATATTTTTGAAAAATAATTTTGGACCTTGATATATATCTACTTGTAGAATGTTATTAATAGTCTGTATTTTCTTACTTCCTAAATAACCAAACTCCTGATTAAACCATTTATTATCCAAAAATACTACTGGTAAACCTTGATAAAAACACTGATTTCCTGTATCTAATAATCCTCGTAAATAATTATTATTAATAATAACTAGATATTCATATTTTATTTTTAAATTTTTATCTATTACTTTTTCTAAAACTATTAAAATAATTGAATACAACATCGTAATCATTAAAAATAAGACATTATTTATTTTAAAAACAACTAAACTTCCAATAAATACTAAATTAATAATATAAAAACACACGATCATCAAAAATTTTTTAAGTGGTTTTGAGGAATTATATGCAATCATTCCCATAAAAATACCAATAATATATCGAAAATTATATAAATATTTGATAGGTAAAAAGAATAATAATATTGCTATTTGTCCTAATAGCAAGGCTAAAACCACACGATACCATTTTAATTTTTCATGATATATAACCGCAATTGTTTTAATAAAAGCAAAGTCTACGACAATGTTTGTAAGTAGAACTAAATCCCAATAAACAATCACATTCAAATCACCAAAAACATTATATCTAATGGTCCTTTAATTATTTGTCAAAAAAAGATATTTCAAACGAAATATCTTTAGCATCAATTATTGGTTCTTTATAATCAGTTGGGGTTTGTAAAAATCCTATAGAATTAGTTGGGGTGG
>CAYLLO010000021.1:0-21842 GCA_964384805.1 uncultured Staphylococcaceae bacterium
TTTATCATGCTTATAAATTTAAATTTTTTTGTAAATTTCTAAAAACGTTGACAGTTTATTGTTAAAAAATATTGGGATATACAGTTAAAAAGGGACTATAAAAATTAATTAATATCAAGTAAAAAAACACCCTTTAATTAAACATTAACATTATATTATCAAGAAATTACCAACAATTTAAGTTCTATTCATAGTTCCTTACTTTTAATGAATAGAGCAAGTGTCATATAAGGAACTTGTGGAGTGATAAAACAAAATAGATTTTATCACCCAATCGTAAGAAAGGGAATTGATTTAGTAAAGTTTAGAATTATATATGTTATTCATATGTTTTAATATTTATAAGTTTCACAATAAAAAACATAGAAAAATAAATATTATATACTAAAGATACATAATACAAAGTTTCTAAGTTTTAGTAGTAAGTCTTATTCTACCTAAAATTTATTTTTTTAAAAAATATATAAAAATAACACACACATTAATCTCAATTATAATTTTAGAGAAAAAAGTGTGTGTATTTTAATTATTTAGAGACTCAGTCCCTTTTATTTTTTATATCTTATTTGGCAGGAATAAGGGTATATAAAGTAATTTCTTCTGTTGTATCACCATTAGTAATTGTTACAGTATACCCAATACTTTGAGCAGTATCTCCCCATTTTTTAATATAGCCATATTTATGAAGATATGTACTATTTTCAGCGACTAATGTAAATTCATAATCTGCAAACTTAGTACGTCTTTCATATTCAGCTTGAATTAAATCGATAAACTTATCCCAAACCTCTAAGTCATTTTCTAACATTGGTTGAGGACAATTTTTACCATCAAAGAAATGATGCCCTTTAACTCTTTCAATTCCTAAATTATTCTCTTCCATCAATTGAGCAATAAGTTTAGCTGTAATTTGCCATGTATACCAAAGATTAGAGTTTTTGTCGACACATGTTTCAATACCAATTGAGTTAACATTTCCGCCCATAGAACATATACATCCTTCATATACTTGACCATAACTCCACCAAGTAGGACCCATATAGTATTCTCCATCAATAACTTTTAAAGCGAAATCTTGTGAATTGAAGAAACTTTCAGGTTCTCTATTTTCAAATGGTGTATTAAATCCTGCTTTAGATGAAATGGTACCATCAGCATTATAAATATGATCTGTTCCCCTATCTTTGTAATTATAAGTCTCAGGAAGTTTGATACTTGTCTTTTTACCATTAATCTCAAAGTAGAAATCCTTAGAAGCCGTAAAGACAACATCTAACAATTCAGTTCCATCATATTTAACACCCGTAGGAATCCATTCAAAAATCTTGTATGTATTATCTCCTATAGTAGTTGTAGTACTACTATTAGAATAATATCTACTATTTGAGTCTCCTGCATGCCATGCTCCATATGCTTTATCATCTAAACAATGATAAACCCCATCATTACCTGTTACATAATGAATGGAAGTTCCGCCGCCGCCACCTGCAAAATAACTTGCATTATTATAAGCTCCAGAAACAAAATTTGCCGTATAGTGAACAGTAATAAATTCAACGCCAGCCTTATAATCTTCTCTAACATAATGAGTATCACACGCATTACCTTGTTCTAAAAATTGATCTTTTACTTTCAAATCACTGAAAATAATGTCACTTACAGATCCCATTACATCATAATAATAGTTAGGAGTTCCTGAACCAATTGGCAAGCGTCTTTTCGAAAAAGCAGTACTATTATGAGAATCTAATATAAATTGTAATGCCTCACTTATATTTTCATCTACAATTGTCACACCGACACTCATTGCACATTCAGTTCCTTTAATAGTGGCAGTAATTTGCGCAGTACCTGGTTTAATCCCTGTTACTACACCATCTACTACAGTTGCTACTGATTCATCTGATGAAGTCCAAACTAATACAGTATTAGGATCTTCTTTAGCTGTTTCCGCCACAATAACAATATTACCCTTAACTTTAGTCCAAGATTCTTCTTGATAACTTAATTCAACAGCATCTGGAGTTGCATCATAAATGGCTTTATCTAAAGCTGTTTCTCTATCTTGTAATATTGCTAAATTAGTTACATATTTTCTAACACTATTGTCTGCTATTTTATATGCTTCTCTTGCTGCAGTAATTACTTTCTCATCTTCAACTGTTACTACTTCTGGTAAAGCAGCTATCATTTCATCAATAACTAAGGCACGAGCTTTATCATACATTTCAATTACCTTATCTCCTTTAGTTACATAATTTAAAACTTTTAAATCTAACGTTTCTAACTCATCTACTAACGCTTTTAGTGCTTCAACATCTTTAGATGTATATGAATTTAAAGCCTCAACCTTCGCATCATATGCTTGAGCAGCCTCATAGTTTGCTTGTTCTTCTACTGATAACTTAACTAAAACATTGATTGTTGCCGTAAGATCATTTTTATCATCTTTATATGAAATGGTAATTGTCGTTTCTCCAACACTTACTCCCTTTAATACACCAGCTGTAAATGTAGCTATTTCAGTATTGGCTGATGAATATTGAATATTTGTAGTATCAACTTTATTATCTAATTCTAATTCTACAGTTACTCTATCACCTAAAATTAGCTCATAAGATGATTCTTTAAATCCAAATGTTTTAATTTTTGAGCCACACCCAGTTAGTAAAAAACATCCTAAAGCTAATGTTACAATAAATATACCAATTTTTCTAAAACTCTTTTGCATCTTATACTACCTCTCTTATGTTAACATTATAGCACTTTTACTTTTTATTTGCAATCGTTTTCACCAATTATTATTTGATAGTGTTTTGACATTACTTGATAAAGAGGTTTAAATAACCATATAATGGTCAAAAAATTACTAATCATTAAAATAAGCGTAAAAGGGATATCCGCAAGTATATACGATACAATATCTATTTCATACAACATAGCTGATGTAAATCCAAAACAAAAGGAATATATAATAGCGTGTAGAGCCCCTAATAATCCTAAAATCCAAATATTAATACTTTTTTTCTTAAAGGGAATTAGTAGTAATAAGATAGTGCTCCACGCAATAAACATCACTGGGGTATATATAAAGTGAAAAGTTCCAAGCCATAAATTGTCTACCACAACATATAGTAGTGTAATTAACAACATTGGTTTAGTCCCAAATACATAAAAGAACAATATTAACAATAATGTGGAAAATTGAAAATTAGGTATTACCGCAAGTAATAGTTTTTGAACTACTATAATTGCTGTCATTAAAGCATAGATTAAGAGTTTTTTTAAAAGACTATTCCTCATAATATGTATTTAATGTAACTTCAAATTTTAATACTATACCATCTACAAGTTTTATTGAATCAATACCAACCATAGACATTTCATCATTGTTATAGAGCGCAAGAAAATAATGATTACCATCAGTTTTTACGTCATTAATATCATAAATAATAGTCATTCCAAAACTTTCATTACTACGAATTGTATAATGCTCTTTAAGAATTCCTAAAGCAGTATCTCCTTCACTAAATTTCCATTTGTCATTTATTACTAGTTCACCATTTTGATCAATTACTTGAATTGTCATCGTTCCATCCGTATTAGAGATATATTTTCTAAGCAATAGCCCACTTCCTATAGCTAATCCAACAATTAATACAACCGTAATAATAAGTTTTAAAACAAACTCTGTTTTGTTATTTTTTAACATAAAATAATCACCTCACAAGATAATTATATCATCTATTTAATTAAAATAAAAATAAAGCACTTATAAAAAGTACTTTATTAAACAAAAATATTTAATTAGTGGTTTTTGCTTTCTGCTAAGTGCACATTTCCTTCTTCGTGCCTACGTGCTCTTTCCTTAGTGTATTCAATGCGCACAGGTTCTTTCATATATGGTATAGTAAGACAGTATATTCCTGTAACCATTATAATTACTGCTCCAATACTACCTAACAGTAAGTATGGCACTGCTGTTATATCTGGTGTTAGTAATCCTACTACCAAATATTCTAAGGCCGATAAAATCAAGAAAACCCCTGCTGTTTTAGGGGCACTAGTTAAAACAAGTGCTCCAATTAAAGATAATATTGGGGCAATCATCGCCATAATAGTTACAGCTAACCACATATTATCAAAATCAAAAGCTAAAGTTCCCCCAAAGAAAGTTCCTCCTGTTGCGAAATAGGCAATCATATAAGAAATAGCAATATTACATAACGCTCCAATGCTCGCAAAAACCGTTGGCAAAGCAAGTCTATTTTTTCTCATAAAAACCTCCATTTTTGTTCATATATATCATTTACACATTATGATTAATTTAAACAACCATTTTTTGGCATTTTATTGTTCAAATAAAAACATGGTATTGCTACCATGTTTACTGCTTTTATAAATTAAACTGTTTAACGGTTATAGAATTCAACAATTAAGTTTTCTTTAATATCTGTTAAAATTTCGCTTCTTTCAGGCATACGAACAAATGTACCGGTATTTGTATCAGCATCAAATGACACAAATGGAACACGAGTCACTGTTGCTTCTAATGCATCTTTAACGATTTGTAATCCTTTAGAAGATTCTTTTAAAGCAATCTTTTGTCCAGGATTAACTAACATTGAAGGAATATCAGCTTTTCTTCCATCTAAAGTAATATGCCCATGATTAACTAATTGACGTGCTTGACGACGTGTAGATGCGAATCCTAAACGATATACAAGGTTATCTAAACGAGATTCTAATAAAAATAAGAAATTATCACCTTGTTTACCAGGAAGTTTTCCTGCTTTAACGAATAGGTTGTAGAATTGTTTTTCGTTTACTCCATATGTAAAACGAACTTTTTGTTTTTCTTGTAATTGCATTCCATATTCAGAAAGTTTTGCACGACGTTGTCCATGTTGACCTGGTGCATAAGGACGTTTTTGAAGTTCCTTACCATTTTCTAAAATAGAGAATTTTAATCTTCTTGATTGTTTCCAAGAAGGTCCTGTGTAACGTGCCATGTTTTTTTCTCCTTTATTATTTTATTTTTAAGTGGATAAAAAATTCAATTACTTTTTTAAGATAGACTATCTTATTGTTTTCACCTAAGCAGCGAGATTACTAACATCCTAAAGTGACAATCTAAGAACTTAAAATTAAATGAATGCTGCTTTTATCGCACCTCATATATTATACTCTTTTTTTGTAAAAAAGTCAAATAATATATCAATATAAATAATGATGTGTGTTTATTTTAACTTAATTAATATATTCATTAATTAATTCTAATATCTTACTATATTCGTATACTTCATAAGCATACCCATACTTTTCGATATATTCATCTATATATGCATCTTTCTTTGTTCCTTCATAACTAGTAAGTTGTTGAAGATACAATTCGTTTGTCGCAAGTCTACTCAAATCTTTATTCAATAATGCCGATAATGATTCATTAATTTTTTTAGAATTAGGATCGCTATTTTTATTATCAATTCCAAATTCAGGTAGAACAACATACTCTAAACCATCATTTTCTGTAATTATACTTATGTGATAATGCATCATTTTTCTATTAAGTAAAGCATCTTCTAAAGGTAAATTGCCAGCATAAATATATTTATTATTTGAAGATTTACTTCTTATATAGTAATTATATCCTGTAGTTGCAGTTGTTAAATCTTCATTGACAATTACTTTGTCATTTTTTATTGTTCCTGGCATCCAAAAATATGTCTTAATTTCTTTTCCAATTTCATCTTTTACATACAAGTCATCTATAATGGTCACGATTCTACTTCCATATAAACCTATAATTTCATAATTATCAATAATAGTTGGAATTTCTTGTTGTTGATTTAATTCATAATACTTTACATTAACATTTTCTCTATTGATAAGTTTTCCATCTAATGTAAAATATTCATTAGCTTTAATTACATTTTCATTAACAATATCATAATATAAATTCATTATTTCTTGACTAATCAAGTTTGGATTATAATAACTTTTTACTACTTGTTCAAGATGTGACATTCCATCATCATCATTTGCTTCTTTTCTTATTAAATCCATAAATGATTTATCTACATAGACACCAATATACTTTTTATCTATTTCTGAAAACTTTAGAATTGGAACACTTTGTTTCTTTTCTCCTTCATCTTGAATTATTTTTTCAAAGTTAGAAGGTCTATAAAATGTATCATGATCTTCTATGACTTTAGTTAAAACTTCTTCATCCACATTAATTTCTTTAGGTAATAAGGTCTTAGGTTCTTCTGCTCCACATTCACAAATTCCATTAACAAATATATGTTCGTGAGGAACTGAATAATTAGGGTCAACTTCTCCACAAGTACATTTACCATCTACATACACATGTTCATGAGGTTTATCATCTGTACATGAAGCAACACTAACCAAACAAATAAAAATTGATAAGATAGTCACTAGTTTTTTCATCATTTTGTTTTCTCCTTTACAAAACATTATAAATTATGGAGTCTTTATCTTATTATGTTTACCTATAGACAAATTCCACTATCCAAAGATACTAAATACTAATATAGTATCTCTGAATAACTATATTATAATATATATATGTATATGTCAATATAATTTATGTTAAGAAAAATCCTAAATGTGTTTATTTTGTTTTCCAAAGCCCATGTAGATTACAATACGCATATACAGCTTCAACAACATCACCTTCACACAAAGCAAAACATGCAGTTGGAGCATCTTTTGGTTTCAAAGTTTTTCTTTGGTTGCCTTGTTTAGTTTGAATTGAAATCCATTCAATGTAATGAACTTCTTCCATAGGATGACTAACACTACCAACTTGTACTTTAACAATATTGCCATCAACTGTATAAACAGGGATGTGCTTTTCTAAAGAAGCATCTACTGTCCCAGGAATAATTTCATCCATTTTTGTTCCACAACACATCACAGCAACACCACTTTCTTTTACAGCAGCATAAATATTTCCACAATGTTTACAAATATAAAATTTTTGTTCCATAATAACTCCTATTCTTCTTTTTCTTTAAATTCTGAAGGCCCTACGCCACACAATGGACATACGAAATCTTCTGGCAATTCTTCTGCCTCATATTCATAACCACAAACTGTACAAACATATTTTTTCATATTTCAAATCTCCTTTTATTTAATTTTTTCAAAATCTGCAATTCCATGTTTACATAATGGGCAAATATAATCATCAGGTAATTTATCACCTTCGTAAACAAACCCACATACTTTACAAACATAACCTTTTTTACCCTCAATGTCTGGTTTGGGTTTAACATTATTTTGATAGTATGTATAAGTCATTGTTTCTAAATTATTAATTACACGAGCTTCATTTATTGAACAAATAAACATTCCGTGAGTATCTAAATCAACATATTGTTCAACTTTTAATGACATAAATGAATTAATATATCTTGGCAAGAAAACCAACCCATTATCTGAACGCAATACTTCCTCATTCACAAATTTATCTTTATTTCTCCCACTACAAAATCCAAATTTTTCAAAGACGGAGAATGGTGCATCTGATGATAAACAATTAACATTCATTCTTCCTGTCTGATTAATTATATGATGAGAATAGTTTTGTTTATTAATTGTCACTGCAATTCTATCTGGTGAGTTAGTTACTTGTGTAACTGTATTAACAATTAACCCATTATCTTTTTTACCATCATTACTAGTGACAACATATAACCCATATCCAATGTTAAATAATGCCGTTAAATCATTTTTATTAGCTGTTGCATCTTGATGAGCCAAATATTCTTGACAAAGTTCATTGGCTAGAGCATCTAATTCTTTAATACTTTCATCATTTAAACTAGACATAATTTTAACCGTATTTTCAGTATAGTTTAAATTTTTCGATTTTTCAAACATACCTTTCATAACCTTAGTGGCCATAGGTGCCCAACTACCATTTTCAATAAAAGCAATAGTACGATTACTAAAATTACGTTCTGTTAAGTGGTTGATAAATTCTCTCATAAAGGGAAAAATTTCAGCATTATAAGTTGTTGTTGCCAAAACAATTTTTCCGTATCTAAAAGCATCTTCAACGGCCTCTGCCATATCACATCTTGCAAGATCATTAACGACTACTTTAGGGCACCCTTTTTCTTTTAATTTTTCAGCAAGGGTCATTACTGCTTTTTTAGTATTTCCATAAACTGATGTATAAGCAATAACAATTCCTTCTGTTTCTACCATATACCTTGACCATATATCATATAATCCAATATAATAGTCTAAATTTTCAGTTAATACTGGACCATGTAATGGACAAATAGTTTGAAAATCAAGCGTAGCAGCCTTCTTAAGTAAAGCTTGAACTTGAACCCCATATTTCCCAACAATTCCAATATAATAGCGTCTTGCCTCACATGCCCAATCTTCTTCAACATCCAAAGCCCCAAACTTACCAAAACCATCAGCTGAAAATAACACTTTATCATAGCTATCATAAGTTACAATTACTTCAGGCCAATGTACCATCGGAGCAGTAATAAACGTTAAAGTGTGCTTTCCAAGTTTTAAAGTATTTCCTTCATTTACTATGATTTGGTTATCTAAAAAATCAGTTCCAAAAAAATTTTTCATCATTACAAAAGCTTTTGATGATGCAACAATCTTTGTATCAGGATAAACTTTCATAAAGTTCAAGATGTTTGCGGAATGATCAGGCTCCATATGTTGAATTATTAGATAATTAGGTAATTTACTTTCTAAAACATTTTGAATGTTATCTAACCATTCATGAGTAAACCGGGCATCAACCGTATCCATAATAGCAATCTTTTCATCTAAAATAACATAAGAGTTGTACGACATACCGTGTTCAACAACATATTGACCTTCAAATAAATCAATATCATGATCGTTTACGCCAATGTATTTAATATCATTAGAAATATCCATAACTATTTTCTCCTTCCTTTGTATTCTTTCTTTATTATATCATAAAGCATTTGTAAATAAAAGCAGATTAATTAAAAAATAAATCGTTTATTTTATTATAAAACAAACTATTTACTTTAATTCATTTCTTATTAATTTTTATCCAAAAAACTACCATATATTATGGTAGTTTAGTTTCTAATTATAGTGTTACTTATTTAAAGCGGCGTGTGTAAATGTTACGAAGTCTTCCGCAATTAAACTTGCTCCCCCAATTAATGCTCCATCAATATGAGGTTGAGCCATTAATTCATCAATATTGTTAAGCTTAACACTTCCACCATATTGAATTCTCACTTCTTCCGCAACTTCTTCACCGTATAATTCAGATACTAATGAACGGATATAACCACAAGTTTCATTAGCAACTTCTGCAGTAGCAGTTTTACCGGTTCCAATTGCCCAAATAGGTTCGTAAGCAATAACTAAAGTTTTAACTTGTTCAGCAGTTAGCCCTTCTAAATCTTTAACGATTTGTTCTTTAATAACTGCTTCTGTTAATCCTCCTTCACGATGCTCTAACATTTCTCCAACACATAAAATAGGAGTTAATCCATGTTTATACGCAGCGTGTAATTTTTTGTTACAAGTAACATCTGTTTCATTAAACATTGCTCTTCTTTCACTATGTCCGATGATTACATATGTAACCCCTGTAGTAGTTAACATATTAGGAGCAATTTCTCCTGTGAAAGCTCCACTTTCTTCAAAATGCATGTTTTGAGCTCCAATTCTTAAGTTTTCCCCTTGACGTTTAACTAAACATCTTAATAAAATAAATGGTGCACAAATAACTGAATCTACTTTATCAGTTGAAGGAACTTTATCGGCAACTGCATAAATAAAGTTTAAAGCCTCATCACGAGTTTTGAACATTTTCCAGTTTCCAGCAATTATTGGTTTTCTCATGTTATTCTCCTCTTGTTAATTATTTATCAGATAAGCAAGCAACCCCTGGTAGAGTCTTACCTTCTAAGTATTCTAAGCTAGCTCCACCACCAGTTGAAATGTGACTGAATTTAGCTTCGTATCCCATTGAGATAGCTGCTGCTGCTGAATCTCCACCACCGATAATAGTTGTAGCTCCTTCTAAATTAGCTAATGTTTCACAAATCGCTTTAGTACCAACTGCGAATTTTTCAACTTCAAATACTCCAGCAGGTCCGTTCCATACAACAGTCTTAGCCCCTGCTAATTCTTTTTTGAATAGTTCAATTGTAGCTGGTCCACAATCAAGTCCTTGAGCACCATCTTCAATAGCATCAACTGAAACAACTTTAGTTGTAGCCTTAGCAATAGTTCCGAAGAAATCTGTTGCACAATCTTCATCAGATACTTCAACACTTACAACATCAACTGGTAATATGATTTTGCCATTGGCTTTTTCTAATAATCCTTTAGCATAATCAACGAAATCTGGTTCACATTTAGATTTACCAACATTTAATCCTTGAGCTTTGAAGAATGTATACGCCATTGCTCCACAAATCATAACTTTATCCGCTTTATCAAGTAAGTTTTCGATAACTGAAATTTTGTCACTTACTTTGGCTCCACCAAGAATAGCAACAAATGGACGAACTGGTTCATCTACTGCTCCACCGATAAATTTGATTTCTTTTTCTAATAAGAACCCTGCTGCTGAATCATTAGGAAAATGAGCAGCAATACCTTGATTAGAAGCATGTGCACGATGAGCTGTACCAAATGCATCGTTTACAAATACATCTCCTAAACTTGCCCAATAAGCACCTAGTTCTGGATCATTTTTAGATTCTTTTTTACCATCTAAATCTTCATAACGTGTATTTTGGAACATTACGATTTCGCCTTCTTTCATTTCATTGATGGCTTCTTCTAATTCTGCTCCACGAGTAGCGTTAACAAACTTAACATTAGCATTGACCATAGTTGCAAGTTTTAAAGCGACTGGCGCAATATTGTTTTTTGCTAAATCCTTTTCTTCTTTAACACGTCCTAAGTGTGAAAATAAAATTACTTTTGCTCCTTGTTCTAAAGCATAATTAATTGTTGGTAATGCTTGAACAATACGATTATCATCAGTAATAACCCCATCTTTCATAGGAACATTAAAGTCTACTCTCATTAAGACTTTTTTACCTTTTAATTCTAAATCTTTAATACTTTTTTTAGCCATTACTCTTTCACCTTTCTTTTTAATGGATTTTATTTACTTATATATTTTACACCTTTTACCTTCTTTTTGCAAGACTATTGAAAGTGTATTTTTTTATTCAATCAAATTATAAATATTTAAACTTCTTTGATAGTATCTATTAATACTTTCAAAATCTTTGTCAATAAATAGTTTTTCTTTATTCTTAAACACCACAATTGTTTTATTTTCAGTATCTCTTACGATTTCTAAAATATTTAAGGGATTGATATATATATTATTAATATCTTTTTTAGGATTCGTAGGAAAAAACATTAGGTGTTTATTAATATATATTGGCACTAATTTTTTTAATTGATATTTTTTTCTAATTGCTTCCATTCTCCCTTTATATGTCGTCAATTCTTCCAAACACCATTTATCAAATAGTTTATCTAATCTTAAATCGATATGAATTTTTTCTTTGCTTGTATGTATTATTATTTCTCTATTCCCCTGTTTAATATACAATATCTCTTGATTATTTACCATTTCTTAAAAAAAGACCATCCATGGATGGCCTTTAATATTATTTTAATTATTCAGCCTTTGATTCTTCAGTTGCTTCAACTTCAACTTCTGCAGTTCTTCTCTTAGGAGCTTTTTTGATTCTTAATTCAGTTTCAGGGTCAAAGAAATGACATTTATTCATATCTAAAGCCATTGTAAACATATCATTAGTATGAACATCTACACGTGCTTTTACTTTCGCAATAACCATTTGGCCTGCTGCTTCATTACTAGGGAATTTAACTGTAATTTGTGATTCAGCACCTAATAATTCAGATACTTCAACTTTAGCTTCAACTTTAGTTTGAGGGTGTTTTTCAATATACTCAGGTTCATCATGACAATCTTCTGGACGAATACCTAAGATAATAGTTTCATCAAGGTATCCTTCAGATTTTAAGATTTCCATTTGTTTTTCAGGGACTTGTAAACGGAATACTCCATTTTTGTTATTACCACATTCAAAGTATCCATCTTCTCCAACTTTACCTTCAATAAAATTCATTGGTGGAGTACCGATGAATCCTCCTACGAACATATTGTTAGGATTATCATAAATTTCTTTTGGTGCTCCAATTTGTTGTACCCAACCATCTTTCATAACAACAATACGATTAGCCATAGTCATCGCTTCAATTTGGTCATGGGTAACATAAATAGTAGTAGTACCTAAAGATTCATGTAATCTAATTAATTCAGATCTCATTTGAACACGTAATTTAGCATCTAGATTAGATAAAGGTTCGTCCATTAAGAATACTTTAGCATCACGAACAATCGCACGGCCTAACGCAACACGTTGTCTTTGTCCTCCTGATAAAGCCTTAGGTTTACGATCTAAATAAGGTTTTAAACCTAAAACTTCAGCAGCATTACGAACACGGCGATCAATTTCGTCACGTGAGAATTTACGTAATTTTAATCCAAATGCCATGTTATCATAAACTGTCATATGTGGATATAACGCATATGTTTGGAATACCATCGCAATATTACGATCTTTTGGAGCTACGTCATTCATAACTTCATCATCAATTAATAATTGTCCACTTGTAATTTCTTCAAGTCCAGCAACCATCCGTAATGTAGTAGATTTACCACATCCTGAAGGTCCTACGAAAACAATAAATTCACGGTCTTTAATTTTTAAATTAAAATCAAACACAGCTTGTACATTATTGTCATAAATTTTATTTATATTTTTTAATTCAACTGTTGCCATAATGTTCCTCCTTGGCTTTTTATACATTTATATTATATCAAGTTTTTTAAAAAAATAAAAGAGGCAAATTGCCTCTATTTTTTTATTTTTTTTAAGCATTTTGCTTAACGTCGATAATTCATCAATAATAATATTGCCGATGCGTGTTTAAATTTTTGAATATTTAATCCCATTTGACGTGATATCATATCCAACTTGCCATTTAACGTATTACGATGCATATATATGGCATTAGCCGTTTTAGAAATATTTAGATTATTTTCAAAAAAAGCATTGATAAGCTCTAATGTTGCTTCATTTTCAAAAATATCTTTTTTGAAATTTTCTTTCATAAAGCCCGCAACATCTTCATAATCCTTCATAGATGCCTCATATAACAAGTTGCAAGCATCTGAAAATTCCTTTTCATATGTCTTTTTAGTATTTAAGAAGGCCTTAATATATTTTAATAAATCGTCTCCTTTAGCCTCAGGTACTAAATTAAAACCTTGATGAACATAAATAACTAGCCCAAAATCAAAACTAATTGTTCTAAATAACTCTTCAATATTTATTTCACTTTTATTTTGATAAAAAACCAACTCATAATCATGGTATTTAACAATTTCTACTTGATTAAAAATATCTTTTAATAAACCATTAATAAGTTCATGTTCAGCTTTCGTTTTGTAGAGCATAAAATGATACTTTTTATTTAAAAACGGGTAACTTCCTTTATCAAAAAGATATTTATAAATCTTTTCTTCCATTTCACTATTATAATGATATGTTTTTTCGATATACATTCCTTTAATAAGTTCATATTCATTAGATGTAATCGTCTTTTCAATTCCAAATACCATATTTTTTTCATTGTAAAAATAATAGTATTTATCATTATCAAAGTTGTTAGGTTGTTCAACAATAATGTTTTTGTACAATTTTAATAAACGTTCGTACACTAAAATTCACCTCGTATATCATTATAACATTTTTAAGTTAAAAAGACAAATTTTTACTTTTATTTTAATTTCAATAATATACAATACTTAATGTGAGGTGACTTATGAACGAGATTTCTACAATTGATTTTTTTAAAATTTACCAAACCACATCTAACTGGCGGCTAATCGACGTCCGTGATCCTAATGAATATGACGCATCACATATTGCAGGAGCAATAAACATCCCTTTATCTTTGCTATTAGATAAACATTTTTTATTTATTAATCAAAACAAACACTATTATATTATTTGTAAAAATGGCTCTAGAAGTTATACTGCCTCTTCTTTTTTGGCAGGTTTAGGATATAATGTAACTAATATTGTCGGAGGAATGACTCGGTGGCCAGGAGCGGTCAAAAAAACAATGAAAAATAATTATTATTAAAAAAAGTTAAAGGAGAATGTCTCTTTTAACTTTTTTTACGCATTTTTAATTTTTAAAGCAATTAAAGTCATATCATCTGTGGTTTTAAGTTTTTGTTTAAGCGTATAATTAAGAAGCTCATATACAATTTTTTGAGGTGTTTCCTCTTTTATTTTTAAGAGAAAATTTTCTAATGCTTTATCTTCTATAATGTTTTCAAATACTCCATCACTACTCATTAAAATCAAATCATCATCTTCCACATTATACTGATAATTTTCAATACTATCATCAATTCCAAATGGCAAATTTTGATTAACAATTTTTTCGATTTTACCATCTTTTTTTATAATATAAGTAGTAGTTCCACCCATTTTATAAAACTTAGCTTCTTTAGTATATCGATTTATTTCTAATAAATCCAAAGTAGCATATTTCTCTAAATATTCTTGAATGGCATAAAATGTATTCAAGATTTCTAGGGAAGTAGAGGAATTTAAATTTAAATCTACAATGTCATTTATTAAACTCAGTGTTGTATTACTTTCATAAAAAGCACTAAAACCTTTTCCCATACCATCAGATATTGCCGTCACAAATTTTCCATTTTTCAAATCTTTAATTAAATAATTATCTCCACAAATATGATTTCCTTCACTTGATAATGATCCATAACCATATACAATTTCGACTTTTATTTCGGGAATTACTTGAAAAAATATTACATCTTCCTCTACTGTTTCCTGATTTATACTAACTGGTAATTTTAATACATTCGAAATTAAATCTTTTAATTCTACTACTATAGTCGCAGAATCTCCATTTCTAATTCCAATAGTTAATAAAAAATCTTTAATAAATGAGCGTTTTACTTCAAAATAAGTAACTTCATATCCATAAGTTATTAACTTTTGTTTTAATGTAGTTATCAATTCATAACTTATTTCCTCTTTTGATATCATGTCTACCGCATATTGTCTAATAGCACTAGCAACACCAGTAATTTGAGCTATCAAAGCGTTATTGTTAGATTTATTTTCTCCAAAATCAATACGATAATTAAGGTTTTTAGCTGTTGTACATATACCTTTAGAATGATAGCATCCATTTAGAAATTCACGAAGTTCACTATTATATAAATCCTTTTGTAAAATTAACAATTTAAAATAAGGATAAATAGTATTTCTATTTTGGTTAAAACACTCTTTTCTTTTAGGGCATAAATTGCAATGTCTTTGAACAATTGTTTTCAATGCCTCACTTATTTTATCATTATACTCTTTAGATGTTTCAAAGCTTCGGGCAAACTTATCCAACATTTCAGCAAAGCTTAATACTTCATTGCTGACATTTTCAATAATTTGCGTATATATACCTTCTCTTATTACTTCTTCTTTTTGATATTTAGTAACCATAAATTTTTTAAATAATTCAAATAATAAACTTACCACCATAACGGATAACATTAGTTCATCTCGATAATTGGTATTTAACAATATTACTAAAAGTGAAAAAGTATTAACTATCATAATGGGGTAAACAAAAGGAAGAAAATAAAAAGAAACAATAAAAGGGACAAATAAAGCTTCTTGAATTTCAAAAAATACAACTTCAATAATTACCACTAACAAAGAATAAATTAAGGCATAAATATTTTTCCATGCATATGCGGCATACATTGCGAAATAAATTGACAAAACAAAACCAAAATTAATACCTAAATTAATTTTTAATCCACCTAAAATACTAATCAAAATAAGCATAATTTCTGATATGGTTTGATTATATAAAACACTATCTATTTTTAATGCTTCAAACAGATTTTTTTCAAAATATATATACAACATTAAACTGATTATCATTAAACCAATAAATTTAGCTGGATCGGGCAAGCCTCTATATATAATAATATAAGTAGAAATATTTAATAATCCTACAATAATATACATATAGTAACCTTTACTAAACTTATTTATAATCCAAATAATAAATAAAATTAAAATTGATAAAATCCCAAAAGATATTAAATAGCTTGTCCCAGTAAACAATAACAAACCTAAAAAACTAGCTGGAAGAATAGAATAGATATTTTTATAATCTTTTAATAAATAATAAAATAAAACGGGTATATAAAGCATAAATCCCACATCTAATAAAACCGTCAAAACTGAAAAGAAAGCTACTATTATTAAGTTTCCTTTTTTAAGCATATTACCACCTCTCTAATATGTATATTATACTAACTTAAAAAAGAATATTTTGGCACTTTATGGGTTGAAAAGGAAAAATATTTTATAACATTCTTGTTTTTCTAAAATAATTATAGTATAATACATACTAGAAAAGGAGACTAACTATGATAACTTATTTACCATATAATGAACAACATCAACAAGGAATGTATGAAGTTTTTTCACAATTAACTAAAGAAGAAATCTTCTTTAAAGAATTATCTTTTGAAGGGTTTAAACGTACTTTATTTAATAACCAAGCATTTAAAGCCGAAGGGACATTTGTGGCTTTGGATAAAGAAAAAATTGTAGGATTTATTAGTGCTAATATTCGTGATGATAACCCTAACACATCAGGATATGTTCATACTTTAATTGTTAATAAAAACTATCGCCGTCAAGGAATTGGAAGTAATCTTCTTGACCTTGCCGAAAAATATATTAAAGATATGGGCAAAAGTTCTGTTCGTTTTGTTTTTTTAAGCGGTATTAATTGGCCTTGGTATATCCCTTATACTGATAAACATGAACACCCTGGTATGCCCGCAGTTAGAATGAATTCAGATTTCTATTTATTTTTATATCATCATGGATATGCGGTTAATAGCATTCATGAAGGATTCCATTTGCCACTATCACAATATAATCTACCTGCAAAAGTAGTTAAGCAAATGGAAATCAACAAAGAAAAAGGGTTAGTGGTAGAAGTATATGATCCTAATAAACACTATGGCATTGATGAATTCTGTGAAATAATAAATAATCCTGGCTTTGCGGCATCTATTAAAAACAACTTAAAACGTGATGTTCCTCGTCCTTTCTTAGTGGCTGCCCATAACAACAAAGTTGTTGGGTGGACAGGTGCAATGTATACAGAGGAAACAGGTCGGGGACATTTAGATGGCATTTGCGTAGCTCCTAATGAACGCGGTGGCGGACTTGGTAAAGGTTTATTTTGTAACTTATGCCATTATTTAAAAGAACACGGAGCAACCTATATGACTTTTTTTACAGGTCTTGACAATCCTGCCCGTTATATTTACTTATCTGCTGGATTTAAAATTGCTCAAAGTTTTGCGGATATGAAAAAAGTATTTTAAAAAAAGATACAAACCTAAATGGTTTGTATTTTTTTATTTTAATCCTTAAAATACCTCTAATACCATCAATGCTTTTTCTTAACACCTAATATTCATCAGTTAATGCTAGTACTTACCTATGAACCAATTTAATTATTTTTTAAAATAAAAAAAGAACGATAAAGTCTTTCTTATCATTCTCTTAATATTCTAAACTTTTTGATATTCCTTTAATTAATGTTTCACATATTCCTACAAAAACAATAATAATAATCGACCAAGCCAAAATTATATCTAATGCTATATTACTTTGGGCATTATATAAAGCTTTACCAATACTATTATTAGTTTGTGATAGATATTCTGATGTTACCATAACTTTAAGCCCTAAGCCAAAAGTTTGAAAAAAAGATATAAAAATATATGGCAATAAATAAGGCAAATAAACTTTAAAAAAAGCAATACAATGATTATTATTAACCATTTTTAATTCATCAACCAAATTTTGATCCATTGAATCAATAGCGCCTACAAGTCCCTGAATAATAACTGGCACAGTTACTAAAATTGTTGTGATGATTGGCACAGTATTACCACCGACTAAAAGCCATATAAATATTGATATTGCTACTACTGGAATGGTCTTTAAAAATATTAAAATTGGTTTTAAAAAATGATAACTATTTTTATATCTAATATAAACAAAAACAACTATTAATGATACTATAAATGAAACCATTATCGAAAAAATTATTCTAACAATATCCCAAAAAATATATTTTAAATTTGCACTTTTACTAAAAATATCAACTATAGCTTTTAAAATCTGATCAATCGTCGGAAAAATCAAACTATCATCAGCTATCGTGCTAACAATTATCCAAGTTAATACTAATAACAATCCCCCTGATACTGAATAAATATAACTTTTATTCCAAATAGAATTCTTCACTAGGTACCACTCCACCTATTTGTGCACCAAGTCCTAAAGCAATTAATTTTTGTGCATAATATTCAATTGCTGATTTTTCTTCAGCGGTTGTTTTTAAGTTAATCCAACAATTAGGAATAGCTTTTTCTAAATTAGCAGCCCCTACTGTTTCAAAACTTGTATCAATTTTAACTGCAGATGCCGCTAAAACGCTTGGTGTTTTATAATCTTCAATTTTTTCTAACACCTTTTCAATAAAAGTTAACGTATTGTTCTTTTTATCATCTGTTAATAATGATGTATTTACAAATAATCCTGCTTGAGGAAAACTACTACCATCGCTTATTTTGTTCCATTCAACTTGTAAATCTATTGTATATATATCTTTTTTGTTTTTCAAAACACTAATAGAAGGTTCTGCGGAAACAATAATCTCTGCTTGTCCAGCCATCATCATTGAATTAGCAGTTGTAACAGCATCTACGTATTCAACAACTACTTTATCTTTTAACCCATAAGCATCAAGTACTGCTTGTAACATAATATCAGGGCTTGAATTTTGTGAAAAAGCAGTAATCTTTTTATCCGCTAAATCTTCAATTGATTTAATTTCTGATAAACTTGCAATATAGAAATTTCCCCATACAATCGTTTTTACTAGTTTATAATTTTGATTATTAGCATAAAGTTTAGCCCCTACATTGACAGGTGCAACAATAAAATCATGTGTTCCACTAGTGAATGCGGCAACAAGGGGGTTAGCACCAGACACAATTTCATATTCTACTTGAGAATTATTATCAAATAAAGTCGCTAATGCTAAACTTGGGGTTCCGCTAGGAGCTAAAAATGAGTAAACATGATTATCAGTCTCATTATCATCTCCCTGCTCATCTTTTTTACATCCTACCAACAATGTAAAACTAAATAGTAAAGTTAATACTAAAAATAAGTTTAATACAATTCTCTTTTTCATATTTTATACCTCTTTCTTTGCAATTATATTATACTCATGTTATAATTAAAAATATGTAACATTTGTTACAAATTGGAGATTGGTATGAAGCTTAATAACTTTGAGATATTTAAAGGCATACATAGTAGTGTTTATCAAAATGAATTTAAAATTATTAATTACAATAAAGAAACAGTACTTTTTAATGAAGGTGAAGAATGTAAATATTTATCATTTGTATTAGAAGGTACAATTACCGTCAAAACATACTCTTTAAACGAAAAAGAAGAAATTATTAATACTCTTCTTCCTGGAGATATATTTGGCGATATTATGTGTTTTTCTACAAATAAAAAATATATTGGTCATATAATATCTGAAAAAAATTCTGTTGTTGCACATATTAATAAAGATAAATGGATCCAACTATTACAATGTAATTCTAATCTTTTAAATAATTTTATAGAAAGTATTGCCAATAAAACTTTTCAAACTAAAATGGAGAACAAAATTCTTGCCCATAAAAGTATTGAGGATCGTATATATTATTACCTAAATACAAAAATTAATCACCCCAAAAAACCAGTTATATTTATAAATAGTGTAACCGATTTAGCAAAAATTTTAAATTTGCCTAGACCTTCTGTATCACGGAGTTTAAGTAAAATGGAGAAAAAGGGCCTAATAAGAAAAACAAAAAATAAGATAGAAGTTTTATAAAACTTCTATCTTATTTATTTAACCTTATTTTATGAATTTTTTTCACTTAACTTCCTAAGTTGTAATAAAAATCTTTCTAATATTTGTTTTTTTATATTTTTATACAACAATATTTTTTAGTTTATTTTAATAATTTATAAGTTTAAAAATAACTTAATATAATCTTTTTTGTTATTTTTAAACTAAAATAAATAAAATATAGTTTAAAAAGTTATAATATATAGAGAGGTGATTAGATGAATCGAAGTTTTGGTCAAAAAATCCGAGATTATAGAATCGATATGGATTTATCACAAAAACAAATATCTGATATGATTCCTATGAATCAATCTAATTATTCTAAAATAGAAAGAGGTATACAAGAACCTAGTTTATTTCAATTACAAAGAATTGCAGAAATTCTTCATATAAGTATAGATATTCTATTAGGAATTGATAAAGTAACTTTTAATAATGAAAAATTAGCAAATTTTCAAAAAGAATTAAATGACTTATATTGTAAATACTTTTCTTAAAAAACGAAAGCACATTACACTAGTAATGTACTTTTTTATTTTGTCCAAAAAAAGAACACAATTACGTGTTCTTAAATACAAAAATGGTGGCTTGAGCCGGGATCGAACCAGCGACACATGGATTTTCAGTCCATTGCTCTACCGACTGAGCTATCGAGCCTTGTCTAAATGGCGGTCCCAACGAGACTTGAACTCGCGATCTCCAGTGTGACAGACTGGCATGTTAACCACTACACCATGGGACCAATTAATGGTTGCGGGAGAAGGACTTGAACCTACGACCTCCGGGTTATGAGCCCGGTGAGCTACCAACTGCTCCACCCCGCGATAGAAAAATGGCGGAGAAAGAGGGATTCGAACCCCCGCGGCTGTTACACCCTGTCGGTTTTCAAGACCGATCCCTTCAGCCAGACTTGGGTATTTCTCCGTTTAATTAAAATTTTTGGTGGACCCAACAGGACTCGAACCTGTGACCAACCGGTTATGAGCCGGGAGCTCTAACCAACTGAGCTACGGGTCCTCATAATTTAAAATGGTAGCGGCGGAGGGACTTGAACCCCCGACCTCTCGGGTATGAACCGAGCGCTATAGCCAACTAAGCTACACCGCCGTCTTATAAAAAATGGTGGATCCAAAGGGACTCGAACCCTCGACCCCCTGCGTGCAAAACAGGTGCTCTCCCAGCTGAGCTATGGACCCACATAATTGGTGCCTAAGGCCGGGGTCGAACCGGCACGGTATTGCTACCACAGGATTTTAAGTCCTGCGCGTCTACCTATTCCGCCACTCAGGCATACGTGTTTATAAAGAAAAAAGATGGTGTCCCCGAGACGACTCGAACGTCCGACCCACTGATTAAAAGTCAGTTGCTCTACCGACTGAGCTACGAGGACATGTAAGAAATGGTGCCGACTATAGGAATTGAACCCACAACCTACTGATTACAAGTCAGTTGCTCTACCGATTGAGCTAAGTCGGCACATAATGGTGGAGGATGACGGGCTCGAACCGCCGACCCTCTGCTTGTAAGGCAGATGCTCTCCCAACTGAGCTAATCCTCCATATGTAGTAATTATAACATATTTTTTTAATAAATCAAAACATTTAATAAATTATAGAAAGGAGAAGGCAACGTCCTATTTTCGCTCGTTAGAACTATCGTCA